>DATFCC010000211.1:0-10850 GCA_035253505.1 Hyphomicrobiaceae bacterium | reverse complement strand
CTTTACCTTACCTCGATGGGGAGGGTGGCATCGAGCGGTCCATGCGGAGCATGGCTCCGCCATGACGCGACATGCCGGTTGGGTTGATGGGCTTGGAGCGTCGGTCCCGTTTCTTCACCCCACCCCTAACCCCTCCCCATCAAGGGGAGGGGGATGTCCGGCTCGTTGTCATCCTGTGCCACGCTTGTTCTTCGCATGTTCGAATGGGATGGTCAGGCGTTGCTGCCACGCGCCCTCGCCCCGGCGGTCGTGCCGGCGATCCTGCCGAATACCGCGCCATTGGTCAGGCCCGTGCCGCCAGGATAGTTGAAATAGAAGATGCCGCCCACCATCTCGCCCGCCGCGTAGAGTCCCGGGATGGGCATCCCGTCCGTATCGATCACACGCGCGCTGGTGTCGATCTTGACGCCGCCGAAGGTGAAGGTCAGGCCGCAGGTCACCGCATAAGCCTCGAACGGCGGCTCCTCGATGGTGATGGCCCAGTTGGACTTGTTGACCGGCAGGCCCACCGTACAGCGCCCGTCCTTGACATTGGGGTTGAAGGGCACCTCGCGCTTCACCGCCGCGTTGAAGGCGGTGATGGTCTCCAATGCCTTGGCCGCATTCACGCCCTCGAGGTTCTCGCACAGCTCCGGCAGCGTATTGGCCGATACCTTGGTGATGCGCTTGATGCGATACTCGTCTCGCAGCAGGTGCAGCACCTTCTTGTCGAACACCTGCCAGCAGAACTGGCCCGGCTGCATGAGGATCACGCGCCCATATTTGGCGTAGGTGTAGTTGCGGAAGTCGGCGCCCTCGTCGACGAACCGCTCGCCGTTGGCATTGATCATGAGCGAGAAGGGATAGTTGTGCTTCTGGAAGTTGTCGCCGACCGTTAGGTCGCCGAACTCCGGCGCGTTGCGGTCCCAGGCGACGGCGTGACCGCCCGACCAGTTGCCGGTCGGCATGGCATTCGCCTCGAGCGCCATCTTGATGCCGTCGCCGGTGTTGAAGCGCGTGCCGCGCACCTTGGCGAGCTCCCAGCCGGGGCCCATGTAGCGGGTGCGCCACTCGGTGTTGGCCTGGAATCCACCCGCGGCGAGCACCACGTTGCGCGTCTTGACCGTGCCGGTCTTGCCCCCATGGCGCACGCGTACGCCCTGCACGCCGTCGTCGTCGGTGAGGAGGCCCGTGGCGCGGGCGTCATAGACGACGGTGATCCCGTTCTTCCTGGCCGCCGCCGTCAGCGCGGCGACGAGGCCGGGCCCACCGCCGTGGCTCTCGATCGTGAGGCCGCCCCAGAACTTGAAGCGGCCGTCCACCTTGAAGGCCTGGCGTCCCCAGATGGGGGCGAAGCGCACGCCCTTGCCCTTCATCCAGCGCAGGGTCTCGCGACTTTTCTTGACCAGGACCTCCGTCAGCTCGGGGTCCGTGCGATACTCGGTCACGCGGTACATGTCGTCGAAGAACTGGTCCTCGGTGTAGGTGCCGAAATCGGTCTGGGCGATCTCCTGCTCGGTGAGGTCCGGCATCAGCGCGACCAGGTCTTCGACGCCGTCGTAGACGCAGCGCATGGCGCCAGCCGTGAAGCGGCTGTTGCCGCCGGCCTCGTCCTCCGGCGCGCGCTCGAGCACCAGCACCGAAATGCCGTGCTCCGCCGCGGAGAGCGCCGCACAGAGCGCGGCATTGCCGCCGCCAACCACCACCACATCTGCCGAGGCCGGAAGCATCTCGCTGGGGCTCCTGTCCTTCCCGTGTTGTCGCCGGCACACTACAGACACCGGGCGCCGAGTTCCAGAAGGCGGTTGCGCGTGCTGCGGCTTGTCTGCGCGAGACCTGGGGTGCGATCCTTGCACGGCTGGGCCGCACTCGGCTGACTCTGGCCTTGAGCGAGGACGTGCACAGCCGAGTGCCCTCGCGAATGACGTCTCGCCGACCTCGAGAGGTAGTGAAGCCATGTATGCCCGCGTGACGCGCTTCACCGTGCTCCCCGAGAGGCTGGCCGAGCTGCCCCTGAAGATGGAGGAGATGCGGCCGCGCCTGAAGTCTCTGCCGGGCATCGTCGATGCCTATGTCGCCTGGCGTGCGGACGGGGAGGGGGTGGTGGTGGCGCTCTATGCGGACAAGCAGGCCGCCGATCGGGTCGTGAGCCGGATCCAGGCGCTCTGGGGTGCCCTTGCCGGCCTCGTGAGCGGGCCGCCGCGAACCGACGCCTACGAGAACGCCGAGCATCTCACCGGGTAACGATACTGCCCTCACCGACGCGCGAGGGCAGGAAGGAGGTCACGCCGCGAAGTTGGCGGCGAAGGATGCTCGGCTGTCTCCGGCCAGGAGTGCTTCCAGCTCCCGCAGCGGCAGCGGCTTGCTGAACAGGTAGCCCTGCATCTCCGTGCAGCCTTCCGCGCGGATGGTGTCGAGCTGCTGCCTGGTTTCCACGCCTTCGGCCGTGGTGATCATGCCGAGCCCGTTGGCCATTGCGGCCACGGCGCGCACGATGTTGAGCGAGCCGACCCCGTCGGCGATGTCCGTCACGAACGAGCGGTCGATCTTGATCTTGTCGAAGGGGAAGCTCTGCAGATAGCTCAGCGACGAGCAACCGGTGCCGAAATCGTCCATCGCAATGCGCACGCCCAGTGCCCGCAGCTGGAACAGGGTGTTGAGGGTCGCCTCGTTGTCCTGGAGCAGCACGCTCTCGGTGATCTCGAGCTCCAGCCGATCGGGCGCCAGCCCCGACGCGGCCAAAGCCCGGATGACCACCTGCACGAAGCCGGTGTTGCGGAACTGGACGGGGGACAGATTGACCGCCACCCGTATGTGCTCCGGCCAATTGCGGGCGGCGAAGCATGCTTCTCGCAAAGCCCATTCGCCGAGCTGTATGATGAAGCCGATCTCCTCCGCCAGCGGTATGAATTCGCCCGGCGGGATCAACCCCTTGTCGGGATGGCGCCAGCGGATCAGCGCTTCGACGCCGCAGATGGTGTCCGTGCCGAGGTCCACCACCGGCTGGTAGTGGAGCTCGAACTGGTTCGCGGTCAGGGCCTTGCGCAGATCGTATTCCATCGTCCGCCGCACCTGCATCTGCGCATCCATCTCGGAGCTGAAGAACCGATAGGTGCCGCGTCCGTCGTCCTTGGCCCGGTAGAGCGCCAGGTCGGAGTTGCGGATGAGCTGTTCGGGGCTGCAACCGTCGTCCGGCCCGATGGCGATGCCCACGCTGGTGCCTATCACCACCTGCTGGCCGTCGATCTCATAGGGCGCGCTCACGGCCGTGATGATGCGGAGCGCCAGTGCCGTTGCGTCTGCAGGCTGGCAGATGCCGACCTGCAGGACCGCGAACTCGTCGCCACCCATGCGCGCGATGGTATCGGTTTCGCGCACGATCGCGCGCAGCCGCTCCGTCACCATCTTCAAAAGCTTGTCGCCGGTCGGATGGCCCATCGTGTCGTTGACGGTCTTGAAATGATCGAGGTCCAGCAAGTGCACCGCCACCACGTCGTCGCCGCGCTGCACCCGCGTGAGGGCGGTTTCGAGGCGCTCGTTGAGCAGCACGCGGTTGGGCAGGTCGGTCAGGGCGTCGTGCAGGGCCATGTGCACGATCTTCTCCTCCGAGCGGCGCTGGTCGGTGATGTCCTGGTGCGTGGTAACAATACCGCCGTCGGCCATGCGCTGGATGGAGACCGAGATATGGCGGCCGTCGGTGAGCGTCGAGATGTACTGGTTGTCCGCCCTGCCGTTCGACCGGGCGACCATGGAGCGCACCATCTCCTCCGCGGTCTTGCCGCAACCGGTGCCGCTGCCGATCCTGTATTCCAGGATCTGCTGCAGCGTCGTGCCGGGCGCAACCTGGTCCGCCTTGAGGCCGTAGATCTCGATGTAGCGCTGGTTGGCCAGCACGACGCGCAGGTCGGCATCGAACATGGCCAGGCCCTGCACCATGTTGTTGACGGCCGCATCGAGATGCATGTTTCGCAGCCGCAGCGTCTCCTCGTGCTGCAGCAGCAGGCCGTGCTGCTGCTCCAGGCGCGCGTTGAGCCTCTGCAGCTCGGTGATGTCCTGGTGCGTAATGACGTGCCCGCCGCTGGCGATCTGGCGGCACGACACGTTGACGATGCGTCCGTCGGCCAGATGATGGACCTCGGACTGGATCTTTCCGAACTGCGCCACCAGCTTGTCGACAAGGCCGGCGGGATTGTCCGTCGTGTAGCAGCCTTTGGCCATGCGCGCCTCGACGATCTCGCGCACGCTGGTGCCGGGCCGCACCTGCTCCGCCGTCAAGCCGTACATGGTGGCGAAATCGTCGTTGCAGACGACAAGGCGCTGCTCCGCGTCGTACATCGCCAGGCCCTGCGCCATGTTGTTCATGGCGGCATCGAGCTGCTCGTTCTGCTGCTCCAGGCGTTCCTTCAGCCGCTCGCGCTCGGTGATGTCCTCGTGCGTGCTGACGACCCCGCCCCCAGGCAAAGGGCGCCGCAGGACGGAAATGAAGCGCCCGTCGGCCAGCCGGACGATCTGCGAAACTTCCTGGGTGAAGCTTGCAACCCCGTCGGCGACGAATTTCTGCGCGTCGATATCGCCGTAGACGGCGCTGGCAGCGCGCGCCGCCAGGATTTCGCGCAGCGTCGCTCCGGGCTTGAACGCCTCGGGATCGAGCTTGTAGACCTCGGAGAAACGCCGGTTGGCGAATACGACGCGCTGCTCCGCATCGAACAGGCATAGCCCCTGCGACATGTTGTCGATGGCCGCGTTGAAGCGGCGGTTCTGCAGCTCGAGCTCTTCCTCGCGCTGCTTGAGAAGGGTGTTCTGCTCGGCCAGGCGCGCATTCAGTTGCTCGCGCTCGGTGATGTCCTCGTGCGTGGTGACCCAGCCGCCGTCCTCCATCGGCTGGATGGCGGCGAGGAAGGTGCGGCCGTTGGGGAACGTGTTGAGCAGCCGGTTGACGCGCCGGTCTGCGATCAATTCGCGCAGCTCGCGGGTGATGTCTTCCACCGCCCGGCCCGGATAGAAGCCTCTCCCCTTGCGCAGCGCGATGATCTCCATCAGCGAGGTCCCCGGCTTGATGTCCGCCGGATCGATGCCGTAGAGGGTCGCGAAACGGTCGTTGGCGACAACGACACGGCCGTCGCCGTCGAACATGGCGATGCCCTGGATCATGTTCTCGAGCGCCGTGTCGAGCAGGAAGTTGTGGCGGCGGAACTTCTCGTTCGTCGTCTCGACCTCTGCCAGCGTGCGGTCGAGCGCGTTGAGCGGCAGGACGGTGAAGGCGAAACAGGCGGCAACGGCCAGCGCAAGCGAGCCCAGCGCTACGGATGCCACTTCCATCAGCAGGGGCCAGAGGCTGGCCGTGACCTCGGCCGAGCCGACCTGTTTGCCGGCAGCGAAGATCGGCGCCCTGCGCGCGAATGTCGGCCACGCAAGCTCGTCGCCCTTGCGCATCATCGTCGCGCCCTGCATGTCGACGATGCTTTGCACGAACCTGCTGGCCTTGGTCGTGCGAATCTCCGCCATCGCCGCAAGCTGGTCGGTGTCGTACGTCCACGGTGCGTGTGGCGCATAGATGTACTGGGCGGCGCGGGCGGCGCTGAGCTCCGCCTTGTACATGAGGGCATCGCCCTCCTTGAGGTAGGCGATGACGCCGTATCCGATCGGGACCGACAGCGCCGTCGTAATCGAGATGATGGCGCCGAGGAGGATGGTCAGGCGGCGCACGGGCAGGGCCCGGCTGCCGGTCTCCCCCGTCGCGCTGCCCGAGACAAGCGCGCGCCTGGCGCCCCGGCCCGCACCCAACAATCTCGCTACGCTGGCCACAAGCGCGGCAGGCCTCAGCGAGAAGCGCCGTAGACTATCGAACATTCCCGTCCCCAAAAGGAATTCCGTGCATCGGGGACTATCGGCGCAATGCCCCTAACAGTTTCTGGATGCGTACAATTTTGCGAAAATGCCAAGACAGACAGGGATAACAACGGGTAAAGACGTGCCGCGGCGGGGCATCTTGTAAAGGCGGCGGTAAGGTTTGTGGCTCCGGCCGCCATCGCGAAGCGGCGCCAACCCTCGGGAAAGGTTGCGGCATGGATCGCAAGAAGCTCGACGACCTGCGCAACCGGTATGGCGCCGCCTCGGCCGGTCTGTCGTTCAATCCGGAGTTCCGCCGGGCCATGGAGCACGTGTTCGCCGGCACCGACCGACGGCCCAAACCTTACGAAGGCGTTTCCACGCTGCTCGATGCACCGTTGCGCGCCGATGCCGTGCAATCAGGGGACCTGTCAGGGCTCGATGTGGTCCTCGTGGGTGTCCCCATGGACCTGGGCGTCACCAATCGCCCTGGCGCCCGCTTCGGTCCACGCGCCGTGCGCGCGATCGAGCGCATCGGCCCCTACCACCATGTGCACCGGCTGGTGCCGCTGGCCGAAATCAAGGTCGCCGATGTGGGCGATGTACCGTTTCGCACCCGCTTCAGCCTGGAGCAGAGCCACGCGGACATCGAGGCGTTCTATAGCAAAATCGTGGCGGCCGGCGTGGTGCCTCTGGGCGTGGGCGGCGACCACTCGATCTCGCAGCCGATCCTGAAGGCAGTCGGTGGGACACGTCCGGTGGGCATGGTGCACATCGACGCGCACTGCGACACCGGCGGCCCGTTCGAGGGCTCCAAATTCCATCACGGCGGCCCGTTCCGGCAAGCGGTCCTGGACGGCGTGCTCGATCCGGAGCGCACCATCCAGATCGGCATCCGCGGCGGTGCGGAGTTCCTGTGGGAGTTCTCCTACGAGAGCGGCATGACGGTCATCCATGCCGAGGAGTTCCAGCGCGACGGCCTGGCTGCCACCATCGCCAACATCCGCCGGGTTGCCGGCGATGGGCCTACCTACATTTCTTTCGACATCGACAGCCTCGACCCCGCGTTTGCGCCCGGCACCGGCACGCCGGAAGCGGGCGGCTTGAGCACGCGGGAAGC
This sequence comes from Hyphomicrobiaceae bacterium, assembly GCA_035253505.1. Taxonomy (GTDB): domain Bacteria; phylum Pseudomonadota; class Alphaproteobacteria; order Rhizobiales; family Hyphomicrobiaceae; genus AWTP1-13. The sequence goes on along the minus strand of DATFCC010000211.1, from coordinate 3,922 downwards.
CATGGAACTCATCCGCGGCTGCGCCGGCCTCGACATCGTCGGCGGCGACGTGGTCGAGGTCGCACCCCAGTACGACCCCACCACCAACACCGCTCAGGCCGCTGCGCAGGTGCTGTTCGAGATGGTCGCCCTCGTCGCGCACCGCCGCTCCCGGCGGTCATGAGATCCGCCAGAGCGAAAATGGCAGGAGCCGGGGCTACACGCTGAGCCGCTGCCGATGGAGGAAGCGGCGGTCGTTGGCGGATCGCATGCGCCGGGCCGGTGGACGCAGCCTGGCATGACGCAGCATGGCCGCTGCATGGGGACTGAATTTGCCCGCTCCCGCACCACGGGCCGCGTGTGGTGCAATGACGGCGAGCAGGCGCTCCAGCTCCCGCTCGCGAATCCCGAGCTCGTCGAGATGCCTCAGCGTGCTGATCAGGTAGTCGAGGTTGGTGCCGGAGAGGCCTTGTGCTTCGTGGATCAGACGTGCCTGCACCGACAGCGGAAGCTGACCGGCGTAGTTGGGATGGGCCCGCTCGGCGACGTAGGCGAGCGCCGTCACCTGACGGCGTGGGCCTTCGATCAGCTCCGCTGCCAAGTGGATCTCGCGGTAGACGCCCTTTACCTGCTCGCGCGCCCTCAGGTAGCGCGTGATCTCCGTGGCGCGCTCCGGTGCGACGCGAAAGGCGATGCCCTCGCAGGCGCCGCCGCGATCGAGGCCGAGCACCAGGCCGGGCCGGGCATGCGTGCCGCGATGGTGCACGGAGTAGATGCAGAAGCACCGCCGATAGCCGGCTACCCGCGCGTGCCGGACCTCCTCATGGGTAAAGCCCGGCCGCCACATCAAAGAGCCGTAGCCGAACACCCACAGCTCGTGCCCGCGGCCGCTCATGGCTTCGGCTTGGCGGGGCCGTGACGGCCGAAGTCGGGTGCCGGCGTATCCTGACCCGCCTCGATGATGCCGCGCCGCGTGGCGCGTGCCTCCACGAACAGCCTGTGCAGCGTGTCGGCCTCGCCGAAGCGGATGGCGCGCTGCAGGGCTGTCAGGTCCTCGTTGAAGCGGCCCAGCATCTCCAGCACCGCCTCCTTGTTGTTGAGGAACACGTCGCGCCACATCACCGGATCGGAGGCGGCGATACGGGTGAAATCGCGGAACCCGCCGGCGGAGAACTTGATCACCTCCGTGTCCGTGACCTTCTCCAGGTGCCGTGCCGTATTGACGATGTTGTAGGCGATCAGATGCGGCACGTGACTGGTGATGGCCAGCACCAGGTCGTGATGCTGTGCGTCCATCACCTCCACGTGGGAGCCGCAGGCCTCCCAGAATGCCGACAACCTGGCGACCGCGGCCTTGTCGGCGCCGTCGGGCGGCGTCAGCACGCACCAGCGGCCGTCGAACAGCTCGGCAAATCCGGCCTCGGGGCCTGAATGCTCGGTGCCGGCGATGGGATGCCCGGGAATGAAGTGCACGCCGGCTGGCACCGACGGGCTGACGTCACGCAGCACCGCGGCCTTGACGGAGCCGACGTCCGTCAAAATGGCACCCGGCCGCAGCTCCGAGGCGATCTCGCGCGCGATCGCAGCGCACGCGCCCACGGGCACGCACAGGATCACCAGGTCGGCGTCCCGCACGGACTCGGCGGCGCTGGCGTGAACCGACGTCGCAAGCCCCAGCCTGAGCGCCACGTCGCGCGTCCTGGCGCTCTGGGCGTGACCAACGATGGTGCGCGCCACCCCCCGCCTGCGCATGGCGTGGCTGAGGGAGGAGCCGATCAGGCCGAGCCCGATCAGCGCCACGCGCTCGAACATGGGTTCCGTCATGACCGCCCCAGGAAGCTCGCCAGCGCGGAGACAACTTTGCGATTGTCGTCCTCGGTGCCAATGGTCATGCGCAGGCAGTTCGGCAGGCCGTAGGCGGCCACACGCCGCATGATGATGCCGCGTGCCTTCAAGAACTCGTCGGCGGAGGCTGCGTCCTTGCCGTTCGCAGGGAAGTGGATGAGCACGAAGTTGCCCACGCTTGGCGTCACCGCAAGACCCAGCTTCTCGATCTCGGCGCTGACCCACGGCAGCCACTTGTCGTTGTGGGCAACGGAGAAATCGACATGCGCCGTGTCCTCCAGCGCGGCCACCCCGGCCGCCAGGGCCGGCGCCGTGACGTTGAAGGGGCCGCGCACGCGGTTCAGCACGTCGGCCACGGGTGCCGGGCAATAGGCCCAGCCGAGGCGCAGCGCGGCGAGCCCATAGATCTTGGAGAAGGTGCGCGTCATCACCGTGTTGGACGTGGTGGCGACCAGCTCCAGCCCCGCCTCGTAGTCGTTGCGCTTGACGTACTCGCAGTAGGCGGCGTCGAGCACGAGCAGCGTGCTCGACGGCAGACCCTTGTGCAGGCGGCGTACCTCGTCATGCGGCAGGTAGGTGCCGGTCGGATTGTTCGGGTTGGCCAGGAACACGACCCTGGTCTTCGGTGTCACGCGCGCCAGCAGGGCATCGACATCCGCGTGATGGTTCTTCTCCGGGGCAACTACAGGCGTGCCGCCGCTCGAAAGCGTGGCGATCTTGTACATGAGGAAGCCGTGCTCGCTGTAGATGGCTTCGTCGCCGGGTCCCACGTAGGCGTGTGCGATGAGATTGATCAATTCGTCGGATCCGCAGCCGCAAACGATGCGCTCGGGGTTCAGCCCGTACTTCTGGGCAACCGCGTTGCGCAGTGCCGTGGCGGCGCCGTCGGGGTAGCGGTGCAACTCGTCGGCCAGCGCGCGGTAGGCGGCGATCGCCTTGGCGCTGGGTCCCAGCGGCGTCTCGTTGGACGAGAGCTTGATGGGCGTCACCCCGCCGGGGACGCTGCTTTCGCCCGGGACGTAGGGACTGATGTCGAGGATGCCGGATTGCGGCACCGGGCCTGCCTTAGCCATGGTTGGTCTCGTGGTTTGGATGCGCTTGGCGCAAGCGCGCGCCAAAATAGGGGCTGATGCCGCCGTTGGCCAGCCGCGCTCGCGGCCATCATGTCACGGCTCTGACCAGGCCGGCAAAGTCCCGGCACCGGGCGCTCTCCCGGCCGGTGGCGCGAGGGGACCACCGACCCCATCTCTGGTATAAGTTGGCCCGACCACCGCAAAGCGAGTGCAGGCACCCGATGGCATTAACCCCGGAAGAGATAGAGCGCTACAAGCGGCACCTGGTTCTGCGCGAGGTCGGTGGCCAGGGTCAGCAGAAGATCCAGGCTGCCAAGGTGCTGGTGATCGGCGCCGGCGGCCTCGGGTCGCCGCTGCTCATGTACCTAGCGGCCGCCGGTGTCGGCACCATCGGCATCGTCGACGACGACCGCGTCTCACTGGACAACCTGCAGCGCCAGATCGTGCACGACACGCCGCATGTGGGCGTGGCCAAGGTCGAGAGCGCCAAAGAAGCGATCGCCAGGCTCAACCCGCATGTGCGCGTCGAGACGCATGATGCGCGCATCGACGCTGGCAATGCACTCGAGCTGATCCGCGGCTATGACATCGTGGCGGACGGCTCCGACAACTTCGCCACCCGCTACCTCGTGAGCGATGCCTGCTACCTTGCCAGGCGGCCCCTGGTGTTTGCCGCCGTTGGCCCCTTCGATGGCTACCTGACGACGCTCAAGCCGCACGAGAAGGGTCCCGACGGCACTCCCTATCCGAGCTACCGCTGCCTCTTCCCCGAGCCGCCGCCGCCCGGCACGGTCGCCAACTGCGCCGAAGTGGGCGTGCTCGGCGCCGGCGTCGGCGTCATCGGCACCCTGCAGGCAGCCGAGGTCTTGAAGGAGATCGTTGGTTTCGGCGAAAGCCTTGCGGGACGGCTGCTGCTGTACGATGCGCGCTCCACCCGGTTCAACGAGATCAGGATCGCCTGGGATCCGGCCAATCCTCTCTCCGGCAAGTCGCCGACCATCCGCGATCTTTCCATCCATGCCGGC
>DATFCC010000210.1:0-7303 GCA_035253505.1 Hyphomicrobiaceae bacterium | reverse complement strand
TTGCGCAAATGCGCCAGCAGCAACATCAGTGCGGCCGGAGTGATGCCCTCCATGCGGGCGGCCTGGGCAAGCGTGGCCGGGCGCAGCGCCTCGAGCCGCTGGCGGACTTCGGAGGAAAGGCTCGGGAGCCGGCCGTAGTCGAAGCCTGCGGGAATGCGCACATCCTCCTCCTTCCGCAGAGCGACGATGTCCGCCTCCTGCCGCTCCAGGTAGGCGGCATAGCGCGCATCGACCTCGAGCTGAGCCGCAATGGCGGGGTCAATGCGCGCCACCTCCGGCCAGACTCGCTGCAACCGCGTGAAGTCGACACCGGGAAAGGCCAGCAACTCGAACGCCGACCGGCGGCGGCCGTCCTGGTTGATGGAGAGCCCGTGGCGGGCGGCCTCGTTCGGGGTCAGATTGAGGCCGTCCAGCAATCGCCGACCCTCCTGCAGGGCCGCGGTCTTGCATGCGAATGCCTGGCGGCGCTCGTTCCCGATCAGCCCCAGCGCCAAGCCGACAGGCGTCAGCCGCTGGTCGGCATTGTCGGCCCTCAGCCGCAGTCGGTATTCGGCCCGAGAGGTGAACATGCGGTAGGGCTCGGACACGCCGCGGGTCACCAGGTCGTCGATCATCACGCCCAGATAGCCGTCGGCCCGCGAGATGATGAAATCGGCCGCACCGCCCCCCGCCCTTAGAGCGGCATTGACCCCGGCAACGATGCCTTGGGCGCCGGCCTCCTCGTAGCCGGTGGTGCCGTTGATCTGCCCCGCCAGAAACAGGCCGGCCAGCCGCTTTACCTCCAGGGCGGAGGTGAGCTCGCGCGGGTCGACGTAGTCGTATTCGATGGCATAGCCGAACCGGCGGACAACCACCTTCTCAAGCCCCGGAATGGTGCGCAGGAAGGCCTCCTGCACGCTGGCGGGCAGGGAGGTCGAGACCCCGTTCGGATAGACGGTGTCATCATCGAGGCCTTCCGGCTCCAGGAAGATCTGGTGACCCGGGCGGTCGGCGAACCGCACCACCTTGTCCTCGATCGACGGGCAGTAGCGCGGCCCTGTGCTGCCGATCTGGCCAGAATACATGGGCGAGCGCGCGAGATTGGCGCGAATGATGGCGTGGGTCGCCTCCGTGGTCGTGGTGACCCCGCAGTCGACCTGCCGGTTGCCGATCCGGCCCGTCAGAAATGAAAAGGGAACCGGCGGATCGTCGCCGGCCTGCATCTCCAGCCCGGCCCAGTCGATGGTGGCCCCGTCGAGGCGCGCCGGCGTGCCGGTCTTGAGGCGGCCGAGGCGCAGGTCGAGGGCGGAGAGGCGCCTCGACAGGCCGTTGGCCGGCGGCTCGCCGTGCCGGCCGGCGGGGATCTGCTCCTCACCGCGGTGGATGAGGCCGCCCAGGAAGGTGCCCGTCGTCAGCACCACGGCGCCGGCGCGCAAGGTGCGGCCATCGCCCGTGACGACGCCCGAAACCGAGCCGCCTTCCATGAGCAGGTCCTCGACCCCGCCCTCGATCACATCGAGATGGGGCGTGGCCCCGATCGCTGCCTGCATGGCCGCGCGGTAAAGCTTGCGGTCGGCCTGGGCACGTGGCCCCTGCACGGCCGGCCCCTTCGAGCGGTTGAGCAGGCGGAACTGTATGCCGGCCGCGTCCGCCACCCGCCCCATAAGCCCGTCGAGCGCGTCGATCTCCCGCACCAGGTGACCCTTGCCGAGGCCGCCGATGGCCGGATTGCAGGACATCTCGCCGATGGTGGCGAACCGGTGGGTGATGAGCGCCGTGCGCGCGCCCATGCGGGCGGCGGCCGCGGCGGCCTCGCAGCCGGCGTGGCCCCCGCCCACCACAATGACGTCGTAGCGTTCGTTGGACATCGCGAGAGGCCGTGCGCAGCTTGAGGCGCGGGAACCTAGCCGAGGGGCGGGACGACGTCAAAACGCGGGCGACGGCGCTTGCGGCCTGGGTCCCTGCGTGTCGCCCGCACTGCAGATCGAGCGGCGGAGGTTGCTCGCAAGAAAACGGGTCAGACCCCTCGCTTCTACGTGCGAGTTCCCATCGCTACGTGGCTGCGAGGGGTCTGACCCGCTGCCGTCGATGTTTCACGTGAAACACCGGCATCACTTGCCGATGCAGAAGCGGCCGAAAATCTCGCCCAGCACCTCCTCGGGGTGGACGCTGCCGGTGATGCGGCCGAGGGCGAGCGAAGCGCGGCGCAGGTCCTCCGCGCGCAGCTCGAACTCCTCGATCGGGGAGCCGAGGAACGAGGCCAGTGCCGCCCGGCACCGCTCGAGCTGCTGGCGGTGGCGGGCCTGGGTCAAGGCCGGCAGCTCGGCGCTGTCGGTGCCGATGCGGCCCCGTGCGTAGCCGGCAAGCCGGAGCGTCAGCCGGTCGAGGCCGAGGCCGGTGAGCGCGGAGACGGCAATGGCGCCCTCCGGCAGGGGCTGCAGCACCTGGCTGTCCAGCAGGTCGAACTTGTTGACCACCACCAGCATCTTGTCGGCGCGCACCTCGATCTCGGGATGGGCCGGCGCGTCGAGGTTGGACGCATCGACCATCCACAGCACCAGGTCCGCCTCGCGGGCCCGGCCCAGTGCGCGCCGGATGCCTTCCTGCTCCACCTTGCCGGCGCTCTCGCGGATGCCGGCCGTATCGCTGATGACAAGGGGCATGCCCTCGATGTCGAGCTTCACCTCGACCACGTCGCGCGTGGTGCCCGCCTCCTCCGACACGATCGCCACATCGCGCTTGGCCAGCGCGTTGAGCAGGCTCGACTTGCCGACGTTGGGCGGGCCGGCCAGCACGATGCGGAAGCCTTCGCGGATCACCTCGCCGCGGTGGCCGTCATCGAGGTGGCGCCCGATCTCCGCGTGCAGGGCCTCGGCCTCGGCCCGCGCCTTGCGCACGGAATCGGCGGCAACGTCCGCTTCGTCGGAGAAGTCGATGGCCGCTTCCATCAGCGCGGTGGTGGCGAGGAGCCGCTGCCGCCAGCCGAGATAGAGCCGGCTCAAGGCGCCCTCCGCCTGGCGCAGCGCCTGGCGCCGCTGGGCACTCGTCTCGGCGTCGATGAGATCGGCCAGTCCCTCCACGCTGGTGAGATCGAGCTTGCCGTTCTCGAAGGCGCGCCGCGCGAACTCGCCGGGCTCGGCCAGCCGGCAGCCTTCGATCCGGCCCAGTCCCGCCAAGACGGCCTGAATCACCGCACGGCCGCCATGCACCTGGAGCTCCGCCATGTCCTCGCCGGTCTCGCTCCTGGGTCCCGGAAACCACAACGCGAGGCCATAGTCGATGAGCTCGTCCGCGCCCGGCATGACGACACGCCGCAGCGCCGCGAAGCGCGGCTTGGGCCGCGGCGCGGCCATGGTGTCGAGCACCGCACCCGCCGCTGGGCCCGAAATGCGGATGACGGCCACGCCCGCGCGCCCGTGGCCGCTCGAAAGCGCGAAGATGGTGGGCTGCACGACTTCGGAACTCATGCGGTAGCGGCCTGTTTGCCTGTTGTCGGCCTGCCCGTTCGGCTATGGTCGCCGACCCTCGCCGTCAAGGAGCCGCCCATGAGCGAGAACCGCCTCGCCCGCGAGACCAGCCCCTATCTCCTGCAGCACAAGGACAACCCTGTCCACTGGTGGGCCTGGGGACCGGAGGCTCTGGCGGAGGCCAAGGACACGGGCAAACCGATCCTGCTTTCGATCGGCTACGCGGCCTGCCACTGGTGCCATGTGATGGCCCACGAGAGCTTCGAGGACGAGGCGATCGCGGCGCTGATGAACGACCTGTTCGTCAACATCAAGGTGGACCGCGAGGAACGGCCGGACATCGACGCCATCTACATGCGCGCCTTGCACACCTTGGGCGAGCAGGGCGGCTGGCCGCTGACCATGTTCCTCGACAGCGAGGCGCGGCCGTTCTGGGGCGGCACCTACTTTCCGCCGACGCCGCGTTACGGCCGGCCGGCCTTCCCGCAGGTGCTCAAGGAAGTCGCGCGGGTCTTCACCGAGGAGCGCGACAAGGTCAGCCACAACGCCGGCATGCTGGTCGAGGCCCTGAATGCGAAGGAGGAGCGCAAGGCGACGGCCCTTATCGAGGACGCGGTGCTGGCCGATCTCACCGGGCGCATGGTGAGCGCGGTCGATGCCGTCAACGGCGGGCTGTCCGGTGCGCCGAAGTTTCCGCAATGGAGCTTCTTCTGGCTGCTGTGGCGCGGCGCCGTGCGCTACGGCAACGCCGCGGCGCGGCAGGCGGTGGAAACGACGCTCACGCACATCTGCCAGGGCGGCATCTACGACCACCTCGGTGGCGGCTTCGCGCGCTACTCGGTCGACGAGCGCTGGCTCGTCCCGCATTTCGAGAAGATGCTCTACGACAACGCCCTGCTCGTCGACCTCTTGTGCGAGGCCCACCGCGAGACCGGTGCGGAGCTCTACGCGCGGCGGATCGAGGAGACGGTGGGGTGGCTGCTGCGCGAGATGGTCGCGGACGGCGGCGGCTTCGCGGCCTCGCTCGATGCTGACTCGGAAGGCGAGGAGGGCAAGTTCTACGTCTGGACCAAGGCCGAGATCGTGGAGGTGCTGGGCGAAGCGGACGCGCAGGTGTTCTGCGAGGCCTACGACGTGACGGATGCCGGCAACTGGGAAGGCCACACCATCCTCAACCGGCTGCGCACCCCTCTGCTCGGCGCGCCGACGCAGGAGAAGGCGCTCGCCCACATGCGCCTGGAGCTGCTCGCGCGCCGCGCCCAGCGTGTGCGGCCGGGCTGGGACGACAAGGTGCTGGCCGACTGGAACGGGCTGATGATCGCCGGGCTCGTGCATGCCGCACGCGTGTTCGACCGGCCGGAATGGCTGGCCGCCGCCGCCCGGGCGTTCAGCTTCATCGTCGAGACCATGGAGAAGGACGGCCGCCTCGCCCACTCCTGGCGCGCCGGCCGGCTCAAGGCTGCGGGCACGGCCAGCGACTACGCCAACATGATCTGGGCCGCCCTGCGCTTGCTGCAGGCGACCAACGAGCCCGCCTTCCTCACCGCCGCGGAACGCTGGTGCGCCACGCTCGACAAGCATTTCTGGATGACGGAGGAGGGTGGCTACGCCTTCACCGCCGACGATACGCCGGACGTCATCGTGCGTATGCGCGGAGCCCACGACGACGCCACACCCAACGCCAATGCCATCATGCTGTCGAACCTGGTGGCGCTCGGTTTGCTCACCGGCAATCCCGCCTACCTGGAGCGCGCGGAGGCGATCCCGCAGGCGTTCGCCGCCGATCTCGGCAAGAACACGCTCGGCCACTGCGGCCTGCTCGCCGGTTTCTACGACCTGATCGCGCCGCAGCAGGTGGTGGTGATCGGCACGGCCGATGCCGATGCCTCCGCGAAGCTGTCGCGGGCGATGTTCAAGCTGTCGCTGCCGGGGGCCGTGCAGCAGTTGGTTGCGGCGTCGTCGCTGGGGCCGTCAGGGGTCGCGACCGCCGGCGCTCTGCTCGGCAAGACCGCACTCGACGGAAAGCCCACCGCCTACGCCTGTATCGGACCACAGTGCTCGCTGCCGGTGACGGAAGGTGATGCGCTGCTGGAGGTGCTGCGCGGCCAGCGCGCCAGGCCGGCTGCGAGTTAGGACGCCACGGAGGGAATGAGGCACCAGACTTGACACCCGCAGCGTGTCAGCCGTGGGCTTGTCCCGGGGATCCATCCATCAGCTTGCTCAGCAGTCCTCGGATAGCCGGATCCTCGCAACAAGTGCGAGGATGGCCGTCAAACGTATGCTCTCATATCGGAATATCCGTCGGCTGATCTAATCTGGGCGCGCGAGCCCGTTCCGCCGCGATCAGCTCGGCGAGGAGGCGCCGCTGCCGGCCGCCGGCATCGAAATTCCCGGGCGCAAGCCACTGCTCGTAGGCTGCTTTCAGCGCTGGCCATTCGCTGTCGATGATGGAGAACCAGTCGGTGTCGCGGTTGCGGCCCTTGTTGACGACCGCCTGCCGGAACAGGCCTTCGTGCGTGAAGCCGAGCCGTGCGGCAGCCGCCCGCGAGGGCGCGTTGAGCGTGTCGCACTTCCACTCGTAGCGGCGGTAGCCGAGCTCGTCGAACACGCGGGCCATCATCAGGTACATCGCCTCGGTGCCGGCAGGCTTGCGCTGCAACAGCGGCGAGTAGTTGATGCTGCCGACCTCGATGCAGCCGTGCGCGAGCTCGATGCGCATGTAGGCCGCGACGCCGACGGCTTTTTCAGTCGCGAGATCGACAACCGCATGGAACATCGGATCGCTCTTGCCGCACACGCGGTCGAGCCAGGCGCGATAGTCCTCGAAGCGCTCGAACGGCCCGATGTTCAGGTACGTCCAGTTGCGGCCGGCGGCATCGAGGCGGTTGGCCGCAAACAGGTCTTCGCCGTGCCGGTCTGCATCCAGCACCTCGACGCGGGCGAAGCGGCCCTGCATGGCCGTGCGCGGCGGCGCCGGCCGCGGCGTCCAGCCGGGAACCGGCGCACCGACTGGGAGTGGTGGATCGCCCAAGTAGCCCCCCGCTGTCATCCGGGCGCAGCGCGCCCATGCTGGACGCATGACGCAGACCGGGACCCAGAATCATGAACCTCGCCACCATATCGGCCGCGGTCCCGGATAGTCCGCGCACGCGAACTTGCGCGATGACAGCGGCTAGTTCTTCCCCGTGCTCATGGAGTTGAAGAAGTCGCCGTTGGTCTTGGTCGAGCGCAGCTTGTCGATCAGGAACTCGATGGCGTCCATGGTGCCCATCGGGTTGAGGATGCGGCGCAGGACGTACATCTTCTTGAGCTGATCGGGCGGCACCAGCAGCTCCTCCTTGCGCGTGCCGGACCGGGCGATGTCGATCGCCGGGAACACGCGCTTGTCCGACACCTTGCGGTCGAGCACGATTTCCGAGTTGCCGGTGCCCTTGAACTCCTCGAAGATCACCTCGTCCATGCGGCTGCCGGTGTCGATCAGCGCCGTGGCGATGATCGTCAGCGAGCCGCCTTCCTCGATGTTGCGGGCGGCACCGAAGAACCGCTTGGGCCGCTGCAGGGCGTTGGAGTCGACGCCGCCGGTCAGCACCTTGCCGGAAGACGGCACGACGGTGTTATAGGCGCGGCCGAGGCGCGTGATGGAGTCGAGCAGGATCACCACGTCGCGCTTGTGCTCGACGAGGCGCTTGGCCTTCTCGATCACCATCTCGGACACCTGAACGTGGCGCGTCGCCGGCTCGTCGAAGGTGGAGGAGATCACCTCGCCCTTCACCGAGCGCTGCATGTCGGTCACCTCCTCGGGCCGCTCGTCGATCAGCAGCACGATCAGGTAGCACTCGGGATGGTTGGCGGTGATG
>DATFCC010000209.1:0-6500 GCA_035253505.1 Hyphomicrobiaceae bacterium | reverse complement strand
ACCCAAGCACAACGGGCATATTAATGAACGCCGCCTTCCGCGATGGCCTGCTGCAGGGCGATGCGCTCCTGGACCGGCATCGCGGCCTGCACGCTCTCGAAGACCTCGCGGGGCCAGCTGATCTTCACGATCGCGCCATGGGCCGGCCGCTGCCGGTTCTCCAGGACGACGGTGGCACCTGATCGCTCCAGCAGCGTCTTGGCAATGAAGAACCCCAGTCCCAGGCCCGACGGTTCGCCATCCTTCATCTGACCGCGCGTCGCGGTCGGGCGCGTCGTTATGTAGGGCTCGCCCAGTGCATCCATGACATCGGCGGACACGCCCGAGCCGTCGTCGATGATCTCGATGGTCACGTGGCGGGCCGACCAGCGCGCGTTGATCTCGACCCGCTCGCGGGCGAAATCGACGGCGTTCTCGACGAGGTTGCCCAGGCCGTAGAGCACGCCTGGCCGGCGCTCGCCGACCGGCTGGGTGGCAGCGGGCCCTTCGCTGCCGGACTCGGGCAAAGCTGTCATGACGAGCTCGGCGCCGAAGCCGCGATAGGGGGAGGCTGCCTCGTCGATGAGCTGCGTGACGCTCATGCGCGCGTGCAGCGGGTCGGGCTCGGTGGGGCCGCGTGTCAGCTTCTTCAGGATCTCGCGGCAGCGCAGGGCCTGGGTCTGGAGGAGCGCCAGATCCTCAGCGAGCTGGCTTCCCTGCGGGGCGTCGCGGTTGAGCTCCTTGGCGACCACCGCGATCGTCGAGAGCGGCGTGCCGAGCTCGTGCGCGGCGGCGGCGGCGAGGCCGTCGAGGGCGTGCAGCTGCTGCTCGCGCGCCAGCACCATCTCGGTGGCGGCGAGCGCATCGGCCATCTGCCGCGATTCCTTGGCAAGGCGCCACGCATAGAGCGCCAGGAAGATCGTCCCCGACAGGACCGACGCAAGCAGGCCGACGTTGTAGAGCATCGGCAGGTCGAGCGGCACGCCGCGGTACCACGGCAGGGGCAGGCGCCAGAACACGAGCAGCACGGTGGCGGCGCCGGCAAGCAGGCCGAGCGCGAAGGTGATGCGCGGCGGCAGCGTTGCGGCGGAGACCGTCACGGGGGCTACCAGCAGGAAGGTGAAGGGATTGGAGATGCCGCCCGTCAGATAGAGCAGGGCGGCAAGCTGGACGATGTCGTAGGCGAGCAGCCCGGTGGCGAAGGTGGTGCTGAGGCGGGTGCGTGCGGGATAGAGGATGCGCAGGAAGACGTTGAGCCATGCCGACAGCGCAATGAACGCCAGGCAGATGCCGAAGGGCAGCGGAAAGTCGAGCACGAGGTAGACGAAGCACACGGTCACGAGCTGGCCGATGACGCCGAACCATCGCAGCCGCACCGCGGTCTGCAGGCGCAGCCGGCTGCCGCTCGCCTCGCTGCGATGGAACTCGGCCTGTGTGATGCTCATGAGGGTCGATCCGAATGTTCGGCGAGGGCTGGACGGCCCGGGCCGAACGGCTTGCGTTGGGCGCGTTCCTGGCCCAGATAGAGCCCGCATCCCGATCTGGGCCGCCGGACCGCGTCGGCGGCTTGTTGCACACTACCACAGGCATGCAAAAGACGACGTCGCAGAGCAATGGGGCCTTGCCGCCTCCCGCTGCCGTGCGGGAGCTGCGCAAGCTCTATCGCGACATTGCCGCCGTGGATGGCATCACCTTCAGCCTGGAGCGCGGCACGGTGACGGCGCTGCTGGGCGGCAACGGGGCCGGCAAGACCACCACCATCTCGATGCTCATGGGCCTGGTGGTGCCGACCTCGGGCGAGGTGCGGGTGTTCGGCGCCGACATGGCCCGCGAGCGCCACAAGGTGCTGCACCGCATGAACTTCGAGAGCCCCTACGTCGACGTGCCGATGCGCCTGACGGTGCGGCAGAACCTCGAGATCTTCGGCCGGCTCTACGGCGTGCGGCGCCTCAAGGCGCGCATCGCCGAGATCGCCGCCGACTTTCGCCTGACCGATCTGCTGGACCGCCCCTATGGGAAGCTCTCGGCCGGCCAGAAAACGCGCGTATCGATCGCCAAGGCGCTCATCAACGAGCCCGAGCTGCTGCTGCTCGACGAGCCGACCGCTTCCCTCGATCCCGACACGGCAGACTGGGCCCGCACCAAGCTCGAGGGCTATTGCCGGGACCAGCGCGCAACCGTCGTGCTCGCCTCCCACAACATGGCCGAGGTGGAGCGCATGGCCGACCGGGTGATCATGCTGGAGAAGGGGCGCATCGTCGCCGACGAGACGCCGGCCGACCTGATCAAGCGGTTCGGCCGGGCCAATCTCGAGGAGGTGTTCCTCGCCATCGCCCGGCGCGGGGCGGACGGCGCGGCTGGCGCTGCGGGAACTGCATGACCCTGCACTCACCTGCGGCCGGGCGAGCACCGCTGGGCGAGCAGGCGTCGCCGGCTGCCTCCGCCCGGCGCATCTACGGCATGGTGCTGCGCTACTGGTATGTGATCCGCTCGTCGTGGCCGCGCACCGCCGAGCTCATCTACTGGCCGCTCGTGCAGATGCTGATGTGGGGTTTCCTGCAGAGCTATCTCGCCCAGGCGGCCGGCTTCGCCGCCAATGCTGCCGGCCTCTTCATCGGCGCGGTGCTGCTCTGGGACATCCTCGTGCGCAGCCAGCTCGGCTTCGCGGTGGCATTTCTCGAAGAGATCTGGTCGCGCAATCTCGGGCATCTCATGATGAGCCCGCTGCGGCCCTACGAGCTGGTCGCGGCGCTGATGGTGGTGAGCCTCCTGAAGCTGCTGGTGGCGATGGTGCCCGTGGCGCTGCTCGCCTATCTCTTCTTCGGCTTCAACGTGCTGAGCCTCGGGTTCGCCTTTGCGGCCTTCTTTGCCAACCTGATCATCATGAGCTGGGCGCTCGGCATGGTCGCAACGGGTGTCGTGCTGCGCTGGGGCCTGGGCGCGGAGAGCTTCGCCTGGCTCATCGTGTTCGTGTTCCTGCCGCTGTGCTGCGTTTACTATCCGGTCTCCACGCTGCCTGCATGGCTGCAACCCGTTGCGCTGGCGCTGCCGCCCACCTACGTATTCGAAGGCCTGCGCGCCATCGTTCTGGACGGCGCCTTCGTCGGCCACCTGATGCTCGAGGCGCTGGCGCTCAACGCCGTCTACCTGGCTGCGGGATGGGCCTTGTTCGCCTACTTCCTGCAGCGCGCCCGCGTACACGGCAGCCTGGTGCAGATGGGCGAATGACGACCGGAAGACCTGCCATGCAAAAGCTGAGACTGGCGCTCGTCGTGTTCGCCGGGTTCCTGCTCGGCGGACTGCTGGCCGTGCTGCTCATCCCCCAGGCGCGCGAGCACCTGCTGCCCGCCAACGTGCGCTCGGTGGGCAAGGCATTGGTGGGCGGGCCGTTCGCCTTGACCGATCACACGGGCAAGCGTGTCACCGACCAGGATTTCCACGGCAAGTTCCTGCTGGTCTTCTTCGGCTTCACCAATTGCCCCGACGTGTGCCCCACGGCACTGCAGGTGATGGCCGCGGCGCTCGATAAACTGGGGCCCGCCGCCGAGCGGATCACTCCGGTGCTGATCAGCATCGATCCGGAGCACGACACGCCGGCGGTGCTCGCCCAGTACGTGGCGAGCTTTTCTCCGCGGCTCGTGGGGCTCACGGGATCGCAAGCCGAGGTCGACGCCGTTGCCAAAGCGTATCGCGTCTATGTCAAGAAGGTGCCGGACCCCAAGTCGACGGCGGGCTATACGATGGATCATTCCTCCATCATCTACGTTATGGGTCCGGACGGTTCGTACCGCACCCATTTCACCCACGCGGTCAATCCCGACACGATGGCCGACCGGCTGTCGGCTCTGCTGCAAAAGCCGAGCTCCTAGCGCAATGGAATGGAAGGCCGGCGGCCCGCAGAAGGCTGCCGGAGAAGTGAGATCATGAGCGCAGCAAGGTATCTCCCGACGGGTGTGGCGCGTGTGCCACGACCTTTTACCATAGGCTCGAATCAGTTCACCTTGCCAAGGTCGATAGTGCAAGGATCGCCGATCTCCGCCGCTTCCCGAGGATGCGCCGAACCAACTGGCGCGCACGGGCGCGGTGGCGCACTGGAGACCGAGACCGGGGGACAGACACGTGCTGCTCTACCATTGGTATGAGCTCGGCCGGGCCGCTTTCAGGCCCGCCCGAGCCGCAGCGGGCACGTGCCGGCTGTTCTTCAACCCGCTCAACCCTCTGACGCACACGCCGGTCGGGCGCAGCGCGATCGCCGCCGCCGAGGTCTTCGAGCGGGCGACGCGGCGCTACGTGAAGCCGGAATTCGGCATCTCCCGCGCGCGCGTCGACGGCCGCTCCGTGGCCGTGACCGAGGAGGCCGTCTGGCAGACACCCTTCTGCCGGCTCGTTCGCTTCAAGCGCGACATCGATCCCGCGCGCGCCGCCCAGCATCCGCGCCTGCTGCTCGTTGCGCCCATGTCCGGCCATTTCGCCACGCTCCTGCGCGGCACGGTGGAGACCTTCCTGCCGGACCACGAGGTCTACGTCACCGACTGGCAGGACGCGCGCAACGTGCCGCTGTCCGAGGGCCGTTTCGATCTCGACGACTACATCGACACGATGGCCGCGCTGTTCCGCTACTTCGGCGGCGATGTGCACGTCTTCGCCGTGTGCCAGCCATCCGTTCCCGTGCTGGCTGCCGTGGCGCTGATGGAGGCCGACGGCGACCCGGCCGTGCCCCTGACGCTGACCCTGGCCGGCGGCCCCATCGACACGCGCGTCAACCCCACGGTCGTCAACGAGCTGGCCGTGAAGCGCGGCACCGACTGGTTCCGGCGCAACGTCATCACCAACGTGCCCTGGCCCTTCCCCGGCCGCGGCCGCCAGGTCTATCCGGGCTTCCTGCAACTGTCGGGCTTCATGACCATGAACCTCGACCGCCACATGCAGGCGCACAAGGACATGTTCCTGCATCTGGTGCGGGGCGATGGCGACTCGGCGGACAAGCACCGCGAGTTCTACGACGAGTACCTCGCCGTCATGGACCTCACCGCGGAGTTCTACATGGACACCGTCGATACGGTGTTCGTGCAGCATCTGCTGCCGCGCGGCCTCATGACGTCGCGCGGCCGCCGCATCGACCTTGGCGCCATCCGCCGGCCGGCGTTGATGACCGTGGAAGGCGAGAAGGACGACATCACCGGCACCGGGCAGTGCCGCGCCGCGCTCGATCTGTGCACCGGCATTCCGGCCGAGCGCAAGGCGCACTTCGAATGCCCGAAGGTGGGTCACTACGGCATTTTCAACGGTTCGCGCTTCCGCACCGAGATTGCGCCGCGCATGGCGAGGTTCATGCGCGCGCATGACCCGTGCTCGGCGACGGACCTGACCATCGCGCAACTCGAGCACATGGCGACCATGCCGAGGCGCGGGCGGCGTCCGCAGGAGCTCGAAGGGTTGGCTTTCAGCTTCGCCGCCGAATGACCTGCCGGCCGCGGTTGTCAAGCCGCCGCGGCTGCCTGTCGCTCGCTCGCCACATTGCGTCAGTCCCACGCGATCATTGGGGCTGTACCGAACACATTTATTTGCTAGGCCAGAATCGCGCGATTGATTGCGCAGTGCCGTCGAGCCCGCGCGCGTCGCATGATATGCATGGTGTCGAGAGGGATCGGACAAGTGCAACGGGGCAGGAAAAAGCGAGCGAGAACCGTCGCGCTCCAGGTGCAGGGCATCGGCGTGCCCGTCGAGGTGCGCCAGCATGCGGCGGCGCGGCGACTGACGCTGCGCGTCAGCAAGACGCGCCGAGCCGTGGTGGTGACCGTGCCGTCCGGATGCCGCATCGAGGAGGCGGACCGGTTCCTCAGGTCGCACATCGAATGGGTGCGCGACCGGCTGGGCTGCGTCCCCGCGCCGGTGCCGTTCGCGGACGGGGCCACGGTTCCCCTGCGCGGCTCTCCGCATCGCATTCGCTGCATCGGGCCGGTGCAAGGTGCGTGCGTCGTGCAGGTCGATCGGCCCGAGCACGGGACGCCCCGTCTCCTCGTCGCCGGCCGCGTGGAGCATGCCGCGCGCAGGCTGAAGGACTGGCTGATCGCCGAAGCCCACAAGGACCTCGATGATCGGGTCGCCTGGCACGCCAGGAAGCTGGGTGTGCGGGTGAAGCGCATCTCGCTGCGCGATCAGACGACGCGCTGGGGGTCGTGCTCGGCGAGCGGGCTGCTGTCGTTCTCATGGCGTCTCGTCCTGGCGCCGGCGTTCGTGCTGGACTACGTGGCCGCTCACGAGGTGGCGCATCTGCGCGAGATGAACCACGGCCCGCGCTTCTGGAAGCTGGTCGCGGGCGCGGTGCCGCGCCTGGACGAGGCCCGGCACTGGTTGCGCAACGAGGGCAGCGACCTGCACCGCTACGCCCCCTGAGCCATATCGACAGCGATTTTCCGGCGAGGGCCGGCGTCCTATCGACCGTCGAGGTCGCCCAACGGGCGCCGGCGAGCCGTGTCCACGGGGCGCCCCGTAAGAGGCGTCGGCGCTCAGAGGATGCC
>DATFCC010000208.1:0-4014 GCA_035253505.1 Hyphomicrobiaceae bacterium | reverse complement strand
AGGACTATCCATTCAGGCAGCGCACGCGCATCATCTATGACCATGCCGGCCATTTCGGGAAGCACTTCCCGGAGATGGCCAAGAAGGACCCGGCGCGGCGCATTCCCGCGACCTGCTCGACCTGTCACAGCAGCCGCGAGGACAAGCGCCTCATGGCCGTCGCGCCCTTCGAGCAGACCTGCACCGGCTGCCATCTCGATCAGATCGTCGGCAAGGAGCGGGTCAGCGGCCCAAAAGGCGTTGCCTTCCTGACGCTGCCGGGCCTCGACCTGCAAACGCTGAAAAAGAGGAAGGCCTCCATCGGCGAATGGCCGGAGGCGTCCGAAGCCGAGCTGACGCCGTTCATGAAGATGATGATCAGCCGCAATGAGCGGGGGCGCGCCCTGCTCAAGACGGTGGACAGATTGAACCTGCAGGATCTGGGCCGTGCCAACGACGCCCAGATCAGAGCCGTGACGAATCTCGCCTGGGAGATCAAGCAGCTGTTCTATGCGCTGATAAAGGGGAGAGCCTCCGATGTGCTGGCCGACCTCCACATCGGCGGCAATACGAAGGTGAGCGCAAACCTTCTGGCCGACCTGACCGCGACGCTCCCGCGGGATGTCCTTGTCGGCGCGCAGCAGCAATGGCTGCCCAACCTGGCCGCGGAGATGACCAATCGCCCGGTCGCCGGATCGCCACCCCAACTGCAATCTGGTCCTGATGCGCGTCAGGCGAGCCCCAAGAACAGCCTGCAGCCCGCGGCCGGCGATTTCCCCCAGGCCAAGGCAGCCGCCGAGAAAAGCGATGCCGCAAGAGCCGATGCGGACAATGCCAAATCGTCCGGCTCGGCGCGCGCGGACTCCGGGGATGACGGGGAAGCTCCCGAGAAGCCGGCCCGTTCCGCGGCGCGTCCGGAAACTCCAGGTGGCGGGCCGGAAGCCGGTAGCAGCCAAGGAGCCGGCAAAGGCCGGGTCGACCCGCAAGCCTGCGTCGTGGCTTTTTTCGGGCAGTGCCTGGTGTCCAAGGGCTCGGACGCCGCGAACCGCAGGCCTGACAATGGCAAGGAAAAGCCTTCCGCCGACGCGCTGCCTCCTGCCTTGCGGGCGGGGCTCAAGGAGCTTGCGCAAGCAGCTCAGCCCGAAGGAACAGAAAATGCCAAACCGGCGCAACCCGGCAAAAAGATCGCGGCCACCGACGAGCAGCCTCGGCCCAGGGCGGCGGACCAGACAGATGATCTGCTCAACCTCACGGAGGAGGAGCAACGCGGGCTCGGCTCTCCCGCTAGGGGCAGCGGAAAGGCAGGCCAGCCCGAGGGAACGGCCGGCAAACCCGCTGCCCCCGAGCCCGCGGACAGCGCCGCCGCAAAGGCGGACCCGCGTGCGCCGGCCCGCGCCCCGGCAGGCTCGGATGCGACCCTGACCAAGCCCCCAAGGGCTGCGCCCGCGATGAGCATAGAAAGCGACGTGGATGCCGAGAGCTGGGCTGAATATGGAGGCTGGTACCGGCAGGACTACGCCATTTTCTATCGCCCCACCGGCCACAAGGACAAATTCATCCATTCCTGGCTGGTGCTGACCGGTCCCCAGGCGCCGAAAGGTCACAGGAGCCCGGCGACGGCGGTCTTCGACCTCCTCGCCGGCAAGGACGCGCCGGGCTCATGCACGAAATGTCACAGCGTCGACGATGTCCATGGCAGCGGGCGGCGCGTCAATTTCTCTCCGCCGTCAATCGAGAGCAAGCAGGGCCGCTTCACGAACTTCATCCATGAGCCGCATTTCGGCGTGCTCGACAAACGCGGCTGCCTTACCTGCCACAGCCTTGAAGACAGCCGGCCCTACTTGCAGAGCTACGAGCAGGGCGATCCGAGGACATTCGTGTCCAATTTCAGCGCGGTGAAGAAGGATCTCTGCCAGACCTGCCACACCGCCAGCATGGCGCGCCAGGACTGCCTGCTGTGTCACAAGTATCATGTAAACGGCGCGATCACGCCGATCATGAGCACAAAAATCCCGACCAAATAGCGCATGCCGGCATCGCCGCACGGCGCCGCCACGACAAGAGACGCGGCGTGGCTCGACACGGTGCGCGCCGCCCATCCCTCCGGTCACGTGCGCAACTGACGATCGTCCGCCGCGCACAATCGGCGCGCGTGCGCTGAGCCCTTCCAGAGCAGGCGGCCGAAGGCGATCATCAGCATGGGCTCACTTTGTGGCCGCTGCAGGCGGCGTCGCCTCGCTGGTGGCCGACTTGGGTGGCGCGCTGTTGTGCGACCCGAGGAAGTAGTAGGCGAGGATCACCAGGACGACGACGGCTGCGCCGATGGCCAAGGCCCTGCTGGTGGTGTTGCTCATGGATGCTCCTCCACTTGTGCCCGATCAACTTCGGGCAACGGTTTGCGAGCCTGCACACCTTCAGGAATGAAAAACCTCCAATCTACGGGTGCTCCATCATTAAGACCAGGACTGCACCCGTTGGTCTGTAGGTAGTTCCGCTCACTTGTCCGCGCGTGGCGTGGCAGCGCGCCCGGTCGGGACGCGTCGGAGTGAGCAGCACAAATTCCCGCAATCTCGCCGACACCGGCTGCGGCCGAAGGGCCGGTTCTGCGTGACGTGCGTCACACCAAACACGCCCACTTGAGCCAGGACTCACTCGCTCTCACGCGACGGTGATGATCCTGGTTACCCAGGTGACAGCCCTTCCACGCCGGTTCCCGTACTTAAGCGGCCATTCGAGCACTTGGCGCTGACAACGAACTGCTGCTGCCACGCAACTCGGCAGCCCGTCAGCCAAGAACAACACCACAGGGACCGCTATGAACTCGCTGGGGAAAATCGTTGTCGGCTTGCTGGGCCTCGTTGGCACGCTGGCGCCTGCCGCGGCCGCCGATGCGCCCGGAGCGAAGGCTCTCAAGGCCGTGACCTGGGGCATGGACCGGCCGGCTGCGACGGGCGAGCAGAAGCTCGCCTTCGCAGCGGGAGCCGCCCGGGCCCTGCCGCGCCCGTCATCTCCCGAGCAGCTTGATGTCGTGATCGACGTGCTGGTCGCCTTCACGGGCAAAGCGGCCGCGCACTACAAGGACATCAAGCGCGAGGTCATCGAGCCCGCCATCGAGCAGGCCAATCACTCCTTCCGCCTCAGCGGTATCGCTCACGTCCAGCTCAGGCTCGCGCACGCCTTTCAAACCCCCTACGAGGAGCGCTCGGGCGGCCACTTCGAGCATGTGTGGCGGTTGGCCGACAAGGGCGACGTGCACATGGCGCGCATTCACGCTGTGCGCGAGCAGTACCGGGCCGACGTTGCCATCCTGATGGTCGACGATGCCTCCGGCTGCGGGCTCGCGACCAGGGTCGGCGCAGACGCCGACGAGGCCTTCGCGGTGGTGCATCACGAATGCGCGGCCACCAACTACACGCTCGCCCACGAGATCGGCCATCTGATCGGCGCACGCCACGACTTCGCCTACGTCAGCGGCACGAGCTGGCGCGACATCATGAGCACCAAGGACGCGTGTGGCGGCTGCCCGCGCAAGCCGGTGTGGTCGAACCCGCTGGTCTTGATCGGCGGTGAGCCGGCCGGGACGGCCGAGCACAACAATGCCCGCATCATCGCGGACAATGCCTGGCGGGTTGCGGCTTTCAGATAGAGAGCTGCGCCCTTGGGACGGGTCGCACGCGCCTCCTCCGTAGTTCCCACAATATCGCCGGGGCGCTGCACCGATCACAATACGCCTGCGCCCGCCCGCTCCCCCGGCAGGGCGGCGCCCGCTGCCCCCCGCAGCCGGCCGCCGCACAGGTGGGCGCACCAACCACGAAGGGAGGGTTGTGTTCGCCGCAACCCTCCCGTTGGTGCCCGTGCTCGACACAGCGCTCGTTGCGCGTCTCCGCATTGGCGGCGCTGCCAGACCGTGGCCGCACAAACTGGCGCGCTGCCGGAGAGGGCCGCGGGAGCCCGCGGCCCTCTTCCTAAATGCGGCACGCCCACCTGGCAGTGCCGGCACCGTCGCCCCTATCCGTAGAAATACCGAATTGTTGC
>DATFCC010000207.1:0-13764 GCA_035253505.1 Hyphomicrobiaceae bacterium | reverse complement strand
ATGATATCCGTGATGGCGAAGCTTGCGCAGCTCCCTCCAAAGCATCCTCTCGGCGATGGTCTGGTGCTTGCGGAGATGGCGCGCAACCTGATTGGCCATAGCCCGGACTTTCACCCCACCCCCCAGCCCTCCCCATGGAGGGGAGGGGAGTCCTGCCGAGATCGCGCCTCCGTCCCCAATCCCCAGTTCGGCTAGCTCTTCGGCGGCGGGTTGGCGGCGCGGAAGCGGGCGCGGCCGCTGGCCGGGTCGAGGTCGCGCTTGTACTTCGGCGGCTCGGTCGGCTTGACGCGCAGCAGCACGAACGAGGAGCCGTTGCCCTCGCGGATCAGCCGCGCGCCCTCGGCCAGGTCGCCTTCCTTCTCGATCGTCAGCGTGCGCTTGATGCCCGAGCCGGCGGCGATCTTCTCCAGGTCCACGCCGAGGCTGGTGTGGCTCTTCTGGTAGCCGGTCTCGCCGTAGTGGCCGTTGTCGACGCAGATCACCGACAGGTTCGGCGGATTCATCACGGCAATGGTGGCGAGCGAGCCGATGTTCATCAAGAGCTCGCCATCGCCGGTGACAACCAGCACCTGCTTGTCGCGCCGCGCGAGCGCCAGCCCCAGGCCGATCATGCAGGCGCCACCCATGGCCCCCGCCATGGTGTAGGTGTGGGCGCCGTCGTCGGTCAGCGCGGAAATGTCCTTCGAGGTGCCGGCAAGGCCGGTGACGATCAGGAAATCCTGGTGCCTGCCGATCAGGGCGGGAATGGCCGTAACGCGGTCGAGGACGAAGTTCTGTGCGGTGGCGGTGGCCATCTCGCGCCCGGAGGATTGCATTGCCATGGGTGTCGCTTCCTCAGAACTTCTTGGCGCCGAGCAGCTTCTGCGTGAACAGCACTGCCACCGCACGGCCCGCCTGGAACACCATGGTGATGGCAGCCGAGACGGCAGCCAGCGCCTCCTCGGGGGTGTCGGCGCGCAGGCAGGTCACGTCCATCGCCTCGAGCACCGGCTGCACGGCCTTGCCCATCGGGTACTGCCACGGATTGCCCTCGCCGAAGTCGCCGCGCATGCTGAGCAGCGTGAGGAATGGGAAGCGGCCGCCGCTGATCAGCGACAGCATGTTGATGCAGTTGCCCGCGCCGCTCGATTGCATGAGCAGGACGCCACGCGCGCCGCCGAGATCGGCACCCGCCAGCAACGCCACGCCTTCTTCCTCGGTGGTGAGCGCCACGGAATGGACGCCGGGATCGGCCAGCGAGCGGTCGATGAGAATGCGGTGGCCGGCGTCGGGCACGTAGGCGAATTGCGTGACATTATTCTGGCGCAGGAGATCGTAGACCTGGTCCTGCCAGCTTGCCGTCTTGGCCTTGGCCGAAGCGACGGCAGCATCCGCGCTCATGTCTCCTCCTTGCCGATGCCCATGCCATCGGCGCATTGGACCCATCCTGGGGTTCATATCCCATCGCCATCGCTCCCGCGGCAAGGTATTTTCCCGTAGGGTTGCCGCACAGGCGATGCCGGGCTCCACATCAGCACGCCTGCGCCCGAGAGGAGACGCGCATCATGTCCGAAGGCCTCACACGTTCGCTCGGCCGTTTTGTTTCCGGCCTGCGCCTCGCCGACATTCCGGCCGACGCGCTCGATGTGGTGCACACCGGCTTTGCCGACTGCGTCGGCACGCTCATCGCCGGCAGCATCGAGGACCCGCCCAATATTCTCTTGCAGACGCTGGCGCCGCCCGCGGGCGATGCAACTCTCTATCTCACGGGTCCGCGCGTGCCGGCGCCCGAGGCGGCCTGGATCAACGGCACGGCCGCGCACGCGCTCGACTACGACGACGTGGCCCTGCGCGGCCACCCCAGCACCGTGCTGGTGCCGGCGATCCTGGCCGAGGCGGAAGTGCTCGGCTCCTCCGGCGCCGAGATGGCCGCCGCCTATGTCGCGGGCTACGAGGTATGGGCCGACCTGCAAGGTCGCGATCCCGCACAGCATCACGAGAAGGGCTGGCACCCCACCGGCATCTTCGGCTCGATCGCGGCTGCTGCCGCGTGCGCCTCGCTGCGCAAGCTCGACACCGACAAGGCGACGCAAGCCATCGCGCTCGGCGCCTCGCAAAGCGCGGGGCTCGTCGCCAACTTCGGCACCATGACCAAGCCGTTCCATGCCGGCAAGGCAGCGCATGGCGGAGTGCTGGCAGCGCGGCTGGCGGCGGCCGGCTTCACCTCGTCGCCCGATGCGCTGGAGCATCCGCGGGGGTTCCTGGCCGCCACCTCGCCCAAGGGCGAGGCCGATCTTAGCTCACCGACCAGGGCCGGCCGGGAGTGGCAGATTCTCACCCTCGGCCTCAGCGTGAAGAAGTACCCGCTCTGCTACTGCACGCATCGCGCCATCGACGGCGCGCTCGATCTGCTGCGCGAGCAGAAGGTGGGTGCCGGCGACGTCAAGGGGATCACGGTGTCGACGAGCCGGCGCAACATGCTCGTGCTACGTAACAACCGCCCGCAGACAGGCCTGGAGGCGAAGTTCAGCATGGAGTTCGCGATGGCGAGCTCCATCATCGCCAACCGCGTGGGCCTCGCCGAGCTGACCGATGATTTCGTCCGCCGCTCCGACGTGCAGGCGTTGATCCCGAAGGTCACCGTGGCACCGGACGATCGCGTCGATCCGAACCGCACCGGCAATGCGCCCTATGACCAGGTGGTGATCGAGCTTGCGGGCGGGCGCCGCCTCGAGAGTGCGCGCGTCACCGACGAGCGCGGCTCTCCGCAGATCCCGCTCACACGCGAGGAGCTGTGGGCGAAGTTCAAGGACTGCTTCGCGGTGGGCAACCCCAAGCTGCCGGCGGAACGCGTGTTCGATGCGCTCATGTCTCTGGAGCGCCAGCCCGGAGTGCCGGCGCTCGCCGGCCTGGCGCGAGCCGCGTAACGGGCGCGGCCCAATCCCTGCCGGGCCATCGGCCGGGTGATTTCAGGCGCCGCGGCCGGCGGAGAGGACGTTCAGCATGAACTGGGCGGTCCGCTGCGCGCCGCCGAAGCTGAAGAAGTGCACGCCCACCACGTTCGGCAGCGTGCGCGAGACGCAATGCTGGGCGATCACCCGGAGCTGGGCGCCCGGGTCGGTATGCGTGAGGAGGCGGACGGCGCCGAAGCCCTGCGCCTGCAGCGCCCTCAGCGACGCGCTGACGCCGCACCGCTGGGCGAAATACATGAGCCGGCCGGGGCTCGCCGGTCCCGCAATGCCGGGATAGACGGGCACGCCGGGAAAGCGGCGGTGAAGGTAGGTGCAATGCTCCACGACCCGTGTGGGAGCAAAGACGAACTGGGTTACCAGAAACGGGCTCGCACCCTGGCTTGCAATCCGTCCGAGCTTCCGACCGAGCGCGCCCTCCAGAACATCCTTGCCGATGCGCGGGTGGCCCTCCGGATAGGTGGCAACGCCGACCTCGCGGATGCCGGACGCAACGAATGCAGGGTCGGCGAGCAGGCTCTCCGCGTCGTCGTAGGGCCCTGCGGCGCTGGCCATGTCGCCGCCGATGAGCAGCACGCGGCGCACACCGACCTTTCCTACGGCCTGATCGAGATACGTCGCGAGCTCGTGTCGCGAGGCGACGCGTCGTGCAGCAATGTGGGGCACCGGGTCTAGCCCGGCCGCGCGCGCCGCGCGCAGCGTCGGCACGGTGTCGCCGAGCGCCTGGCGCGGGAGATGATTGACGAAAACGGCGGTTCCCACTGGCAGACAGCCGGCCACAGCTGACACGTCCTGGGGTGCGTGCCCGCCGATCTCGAGGGAGCCCGAGGATACAAGCTCCACCTCGCAGGCGGCGCTGGCATCGTCGGGACGCAACGTGGTTGTTTGCATCATCGGGCGACCTCCTCAGCCGCGTTTGCGGGAAACGACGTAGGACTCGTCGAGGAACCAGAGCCGGCCGTGCTCCTGCAGGACCTCGCGGGTGGCATCGAGGTATCGGCGCGTGCCGAGCGCTTCCTTGAGGCGCTCGTCCTCGATCTGGGCGACGTAGACGGCGGCGTTCCAGGCGGCGAACAGGGTGGACGTGCCGATGCTGTCGGCGATTTCGGTCGGCAAGGTGTGCATGTCGTAGCGGAACACCGCGCGATCGTCGGCGTAGGCATTGAAGTTGAAAAGGCGTGCGTCGCGCCCGAGCTCGTTCTTCACGGCGCGCAGGATGTCGTGCCGGGTCGCCGTGAAGGGGTTCTCTCCCGGCCACACCTTGCGCACGACGTCGAGGCCCGGATTGTCGCCGCACGAATGGATGCCCAGCAGGCGGCCGCCGGGGCGCAGGGAGCGCGCGAGCGGCGCCAGGACGCGCGACGCCTTGAACTGGAGGGACGCCCGCGCCCGGTAGGGCTGCGAGGCGATGACGAGGTCGTAGTCGGCATAGGCGGAGGTGCGCTGCCGGATGACGTCGTGCAGCAGGAACTTGTAGTCGTCGCGATAGATCACCAGCACGACGGGTCGGTCGTAGAGGGGATTGCCGGAGGGCGCGTGCCTGGCCTGCCAATTCTCGTCGAGGAAGGGCGCAAGGCCCCTGATCTGCTCGCTGAACTCGTCGCCGGTGGTGCCGAGCAGCGGCAGCTCGTGCCACAGGAGCGAGGTGGCGGCGCTCACCGATCGCGGCTTCAGCCAGGGCGCCTCGGTGTAGTACATATTGGTGACGACGAGCACGGTGGCGGGGTGCTCGTAAAAGCGGTCGGCCATCCGGTCCAGCGACAGCCGCACATCCTCGAGGCTGATCTCCTTGCCGACGATGTAGAACGGCATCGTCGGGAACCGGCGGTGCATCTGCCGCATGACAGCGGTCAGGACGGTGCCGTCGCCCATGCCCGCATCGAACACGCGAAGGGCCGGCGGCTCGGGATGGATGTTGGCAAGCTCCAGGCCGACGCGCCGCGCCACCACCTGCTTCTCGCTGCAGGTGTTGACGAACAGGAGATACTTCTGGCGGTTGTCGAAGAAGCGGAACTCGCCGGCGCGCGCGTGAGATGTGGCGGGGCGCGTCTCGGGCGGCCTGACTTGGATGAGCGGCAGGAGCTCGATCGGATTGTCCGGGGTATCGGTGCCGTGCGCGGCAAAGAAGGTGCGGATGCGCTCCAGCGTCTCCGGCGTGATGCGCGCACCGTCGCGCAGCCGCGCGACGAACTTGCCGTCGTTCACGGCCCGCCGCCCGAAGGTCGACTCGGCCATCTTCTGCCGTCGGCAGAAGTCGGCGATCGCCTCCAGCAGTCCCACCCCCGAACCACCTGGCAGCCTCGATTCGTGCATGGCTCGGCCCTTGCTCGCCGTCCCGGATAGCGCCTCGATCGGTGGGACCGCAACCACATAGCCGGTTGCGTGGTTAGTGGGACGTTTCCCAATCACCATTCCGACCCGAGGCGGCGAGCAATGGGCCTGCCGGGCTCGTGATCACATGCCGGGCGGTCGGGGGACAGGGGCTGAAGCCCGATTCTCAGCGGCCCGGAGGGTGAGCGCAAAGCGAGTCAAGATATCCACAGTCAAGAGGATCGATCTTTTATTCGCCGGTTTTGTGCCTTGGTGTTGCCTCCGCGCGCCTGTTTACTGATGAGAACGCAAAGAGAACATCGGTGAGTTGTACGATGTCGGTTGTGGGTGGGCGGTCGGTCGTGTTCCAGCATCAGTCGAGTCCGAAGTTATCCACAGTTCACGACTCCGTGATCGGCATGATTCGCGGCGTCCCGCGTTTTCTCACCATGAAAGTTCCGCGTGTTACCGAGTCTTCTTGTGCAGGTGCGTATTTGTCCCCTCTGCCCGAGTCGCCGTTCATGTCTCCGCGTACCGTTGCGTTGCAGTTGCGTTCAGTAAGCGAGCGTTCGGTTGTGTTGCGTACCGCGTGTGCGAGTAAGCGTTCCGTTGCGTCTGCGTCCCTGGTGGCGTGCGTCTCTTCGTCTTGCGTTTCTGCCAGTCCTGCGTCCGCACCCCCCAGGTTTGCATTAGCCCCCGCGTTGCAGTCGTTGCGGCGGGCCGCCATGGCGAACAAGTGTCAGCGTATCGTCGGGCGGCTCGCCAAGCGCGCGGCCCCTCGCGCAAGGCAGCAGCTTCAATGAACCCGGCACCGCAGGACAGTTCGTGGGTCGCCCTGCGCGATGTGGTGGGTGCGTTGATCGAGACGCTGCCGCCGATCGGGCCGGCCGGAGTGACGGCTGCGGGGAAAGAGCGTTCCAGGCGCTGACAGTCCAGCGCAGCAGACGAGGGGCCGCGTTCAAGGCCCTTCTTGAGGCAGACGTATCCGGCCTGCGACATCGCATGTCACCGAGGTTTCACGTGACAAGGTTTTGCGTCGTGAAACCACCTGGCCGGGTGCGTCTGCCGCCCTTCCCCCGGTGTGCGTAGCTCCAAGAACAAATGAGACAACAGGATCAAGAGGCGAAGATCATGTCCCCCGGACACATCAACCCCGTGCAGTGGCAGCAGGCGATGGGTTACGCGCGCCAGGCCTGTGCCCGCATCTTCCGTGACGGCGGCACACCCGCCGAGGCCATGCGCGCCTTCGGGCTGAGCACAGCGGCGGACAGCCCCGACTGGAGCGTCGCCGTCGACCGCGTGGCTCAGTCGCTTTGTACCCCGGCCCTGCGCAAGGCGGCATAGGCCCGCCCTACCGCCGCTGCCGCGTCAAGGCTGCTTGCCTTCCTGGTCAAGCGGCCTTGGTGTCGAGCACGCCGAGCAGGCGCTCGCGGATCGCGGCGGTGCGCTGCGGGCTCGTGATCTTCTTGTTGGTAAGGTCGGTCACGTAGAACACGTCGACCACCTTTTCGCCGAACGTGGTCACGTGGGCCGAGGTGATGTCGAGGTTGAGGTCGGAGAGCGCGCTCGTCAGCTCGAACAGCAGGCCGGGCCGGTCGAGACCGGACACCTCCACCACCGTGTAGTGGTTGGAAAGCGCGTTATCGATCAGCACCTCGGGCGCCACCCGGAAGGGGTCGAAGCGCCCGCGTTGAGCCCGGCGCTTGGCCATCAGCGCCCCCAGCCTGACCTCTCCCTTCAGCACCATCTCGATGGTCTCGGCGATGCGGCGGGCGCGCCGCAGCTCGTCCTCGTCCTGATCGAACTCGCGCGCCAGCAGGAACGTGTCGAGCGCGAAGCCGTCGCGCGTGGTGGAGATGTGGGCGCCCGAGATGTTGGCGCCGGAGGCTGCGCAGGCGCCGGCGAACAGTGCCAGCAGGCGCGGATGGTTGGGTGCGAACAGCGACAGCTCGGTGATGGCCGTGAAGGCATCTGTGGAATAACTGCTGGCGAGCTTGAGGCCGGCCCGCTCCGCCCCGGCAACCAGCCTGAAGTGCTCGGCGACCTTGCGCGTATCGGTTCTCAGCCAATAGTCGGGATAGTGGCGGCCGATGAAGTGGTCCACCTCGTCGGGCTGTTCGCCGGCGACCGCCGACCGGAATGCCATCTGCGCGGCGGCGATACGATCCCGCGCAGCGATCTGCGTGTGCCCCCCCGCCACCACCGGCTCGGTCTCGAAGTATAGCCCCCGCAACAGGGCGCCCTTCCAGCCGTTCCAGGCGCTGGGACCCACCGCGCGGATGTCGCAGACCGTCAGCACCAGAAGGAGCTTCAGCCGTTCCGGGCTCTGCACGATGTCGGCGAAATCGCGAATGGTGCGCGGATCGGTGATGTCGCGGCTGAAGGCGATGCTGCTCATGACCAGGTGGTTGGCGATCAGCCACTCCACTGTTTCCGTCTCGGCTGCGCTCAGCCCAAATCGCGGACACAGTGCACTCGCGATGCGGGCGCCCGCCTTCGAATGATCCTCGTCGCGGCCCTTGGCGATGTCGTGCAGGAAGGCGGCGACGTAGAGGGAGCGGCGGTGCTGCACCGTCTTGACAATCGACGTGGAGAGCGGATGCGGCTCGGCGGCGGCGCCGTGCTCGATATCGGCCAGCATGCCGACCGTGCGGATCAGGTGCTCGTCGACCGTGAAATGATGATACATGTTGAACTGCATCATCGACACGACCGTACCGAACTCGGGCACGAAGCGGCCCAGCACCCCCGCCTCGTTCATGCGCCGCAACGTCGCTTCGGGGTTTTTCTCCGAGCACAGCATCTCGAGGAAGATGCGGTTTGCCTCGGGATCGTTGCGCAGCCGGTCGTCGATCAGCCGCAGCGAGCGGCGTATCAGGCGCACCGCATCCGGATGGAAGAAGGCGCCCGTCTGCTCCGCCCTGGCGAAGAAGCGGATGAGGTTGACCGGATCGCGCTTGAAGACCTCCTGGTCGGCGACGTTGAGCCGGCCGTTGTCGATGCGGAAGTCACCGCCGGCGCGGATGCGTCGCCGTGTCCGCCAGGCCAGCGGGTTGAGAAGCTTGGTGAGGCCCGGCGACGCCTTGACCTGTTCGATCTCCAGTGCCGAGCACAGGATGGTGGTCAGGTCTCCCACGTCCTTGGCGACGAGAAAGTAGTGCTTCATGAAGCGCTCTACCGCGCGCAGGCCGCGGCGTGACACGTAGCCGAGCCGCTCCGCCATCGCCGACTGCACGTCGAAGCTGAGCCGCTCCTCGGCGCGTCCGGCGAGGAAATGCAGGTTGCAGCGCACCGACCACAGGAAATCCACGCACATGCGGAAGGTGGTGTATTCCTCCGTGGTGAAGACGCGCGCCTCCACCGTCGCCGGATTGACGCCGTCGCCGTAAAGGTACTTGGCGATCCAGTGCAGCGTGTGCAGGTCGCGCAACCCGCCCTTGCCGTCCTTGATGTTGGGCTCAACGCGGTAGCGCGACTCGCCCGCGCGGCGGTGGCGCTCGTCGCGCTCGGCGAGCTTGGCCTCCACGAACTGCCGCGCGGTGCCGCTCACCACCTCGCGCCGGAACCGCCGCGTCAGCTCCTCGAACAGGGTCTGGTCACCCAGGATCAGGCGCGAATCGAGCAAGGCGGTGCGGATGGTGACGTCCGCACGGGAAAGCTTCAGGCACTGGTCCACCGTGCGCGTGGCGTGACCGACCTTGAGCCCCAGGTCCCACAGCAGGTAGAGCATGTACTCCACCACGCTCTCCCCCCACGGCGTCTGCTTGTAGGGCAGCAGGAACAGCAGATCGACGTCGGAGTGAGGCGCCAGCATGCCGCGCCCGTAGCCGCCGGTGGCGATGATGGCCATGCGCTCGGCATCGGAGGGATTGGTGGCGCGATAGACGTTGTTGACGGTGTAGTCGTAGACGAGGCGGATGAGCTCGTCCTGGAAGGCGGACAGGCCCTCGGCGCATCGCCTGCCCCTGCCGTCCACGGCAAGCTGACGCTCCGCCTCGGCGCGGGCATCGCGCAGGAGCTGCTTCAGCTTGTCGAGCACCGCCGGGCGGGCCTCCACGTGCACGCCGTTCTGCGCCTTGATCAGGCGCGACAGCTCGCGGCCGGCCTCGCTGGCGTCGAAGTAGGGGGCGGCGGTGGCGACGCTAGTGTCCATCGGGCTCGAATCCGCGGCAGCGGCACTGCCGTGCGCCGCCTATATCACCCGGCCGCCGCGACGGCCATCCTCGGGCATCGCGATCCCACTGTCCCATGGCGTCGGGACCGCGGTCAGTTTTCGCCTTTTCGCGCCAATTCCTTGAGGCGGTAGAGCCCTTCCAGGGCGGCCTTGGGGGACAGCTCGTCGGGGTTGATCGCGGCGAGGGCTTCCTCGACCGGCGAGGCCGCGGCCGCCGCCGGAATGTGCGATGCAGGCCGCGCGGCAGCAAAAAGCGGTAAGTCGGCGATCAGGGCGTCGCCGTCGGGTGCCTTGCCCTCGCTCTTCTCGAGCAGACGCAGCACCTCGCCGGCGCGGCTCGTCACCGCACGGGGCAGGCCGGCGAGCTTGCCGACCTGGATGCCGTAGGAGCGATCGGCTGCGCCGGGCTTGACCTTGTGCAGGAAGACGATCTCATCGCGCCATTCGCGCACGTCCATCGTCACGTTGGCGACGTCGGCGAGCCGGCCGGCCAGGGCGGTGAGCTCGTGATAGTGTGTGGCGAACAGGGCGCGGCAGCGGTTGACCTCGTGCAGGTACTCCACCACCGCCCAGGCGATGGAGAGGCCGTCGAAGGTGGCCGTGCCGCGTCCGATCTCGTCGAGGATGACGAGCGAGCGGCCGGTCGCCTGGTTCAGGATGGCGGCCGTCTCCACCATCTCGACCATGAAGGTGGAACGCCCGCGCGCCAGTTCGTCGGCGGCGCCGACACGCGAGAACAGGCGGTCGACGATGCCGATGTGGGCCGACCGCGCCGGCACGAACGACCCCATCTGCGCCAGCACCGTGATCAGCGCGTTCTGGCGCAGGAAGGTGGACTTGCCGGCCATGTTGGGGCCCGTGACCAGCCAGATGCGCGCCTCCGTCCTTTCGTCGAAGCCGGCCGGCATCTCGGGCCTTGCCGCCGCCAGCACGCAGTCGTTCTCGATGAAGGCGCCAGCCTTTGCCGCCTTCAGGGCCTGCTCCACCACGGGATGCCGGCCGCCCCGGATGTCGAATGCCGTGGATTCGTCCAGGGCCGGGCGCACGTAGCCCTGCTCGGCGGCCAGCTCGGCGAGGCCCGCCTCGCAATCGATCTCGGCGAGCGCGGCGGCCACCTTGCCCAGTGCCGCTTCCTCGGCCGCGATCGCGGCGGCCAGCTCGGCGAACACCTCCTGCTCGAGCGCCAGGGCACGGTCGGCCGAGGCGATGATCCGGCTCTCGGTCTCGATCAGCTCGGCGGTGGTGAAGCGCACCGCACCGGCCATGGTCTGGCGATGGCGGAACGTGTGCGACAGCGGCTCGCCCAGCATCGGCTTCGATTGCGCGGCCGGCACCTCGATGTAGAAGCCCAGAATGTTGTTGTGCCGCACCTTGAGCGACTTGATGCCGGTCGCCTCCAGGTACTTGGCCTCCAGCGCCGCCATCACCTTGCGGCTGTCGTCACGCAGCGCGCGTGCCTCGTCGAGGTCGGCGCGGAACTCCGCTCGCACGAAGCCGCCGTCGCGGCGCTGGTGGGGCGGCTCCTCGACGAGGGCGAGAGCCAGCACGTCGGCAAGGTCGCGGCTGCACGCCATGAGACGCCGGGCGATCCCAGCGAGCGTTTCGGGAAGGCCCATGGCGCCGGCACCTTCGTGCAGCAGGCGCGCGCACGCCGCCGCCGTTGCCAAGCCGTCGCGCACCGCGCCCAGGTCGCGCGGGCCCCCGCGCTGCAGGGCGAGGCGCGAGATGGCACGGGCGATGTCGGGTGCCGCCCGCAGGGTGCTGCGCAGGTCGGTGCGAAGCGTTTCGTTCTCATGGAGGAAGCCCACCGCGTCGAGGCGGGCGGCGATGGCTGCGGCATCGCGCAGGGGGCTTGCCAGGCGCGCCGCCAGCTCGCGCGCGCCCGGGCCGGTGACGGTGCGGTCGATGGCAAAGAGCAGGCTGGTTTGCCTTTCGCCCGAGAGCGACCGCAAGAGCTCCAGGCTGGCCCGGCTCGCGGCATCGATGACCAGCCGATCGGCGGGGCCGGCGCGCCGCGGTGGGCGCAGACAGGGCATCTTGCCGATCTGCGTCAGCTCGACGTACTTGAGGAGCCCGCCGACAGCAGCCAGCTCCGCGCGCGAGAAGGTGCCGAATGCCTGCAGATCGGCGACACCCAGCCGCTCCTTGAGAAGACGCTCGCCGGCGAGACTGTCGAAGGAGGCCGACGGCACCGGGGTGGCCGCCGCGCCTGCGATACCGATCCACTTGTGCGTGGCTTCGTTCGCCAGCAGCGCATCGCCCGCAATCACCTCGCTCGGCGACAGGCGCACGATCTCGCCGGGAAAGTCGGTTGCTGCAACCTCGCCCACCTCGAACTCGCCGGTTGAGATGTCGATCGAGGCCAGTGCGATCTGCGGCGTGGCGGCACCCGCCGGCTTCGGCGCTTCGAAGAGGGCGGTCAGGTAGTTGCGCGCCTTCGCGTCGAGCAGGCTGTCCTCGGTCAGCGTGCCGGGCGTGACGAGGCGCACCACATCGCGCCGCACCACGGCCTTCGAGCCGCGCTTGCGCGCCTCGGCCGGGTCCTCGAGCTGCTCGCATACCGCTACCCGGAAGCCCAGCCTGATGAGACGCTGGAGGTACTCGTCGGCACGATGGACCGGCACCCCGCACATCGGAATATCGTCGCCGAGGTGCTTGCCGCGCTTGGTGAGCACGATTCCGAGCGCCTGCGCGGCCGCCACCGCGTCCTCGAAGAACAGCTCGTAGAAGTCGCCCATGCGGTAGAAGAGCAGGCAGTCGGGATTGGCCGCCTTGATCTCGAGGAACTGCGCCATGGACGGCGTGACGCCGGCTGCGGGTGCAATCGCCGTCCCGGCGGCCGGCTGCCGCTCGGGCGCGTCATCGCCATCCGCGGCCGGCTGAGGCGCGGGCGCAGCCGGGGGCACCGATGCCGTCCGCCGCCTGCGTCCTCTCGTCTCCTGGGCCATGCCCCTCCCCGTCCTCGCCTGCCGCGGCTAGGCATAGCCCGTCGGTGGCGCACAGGGAACGGCGCCGCCTTCCGTGCCAGCCCGGCAAGCACGGCGAAATGGCCCGAGGAGCGCGCTCAGCCGAGAACCTTGTTGCTCTTGAGCCAGTTGGTCATCTGCATCCACGCATCCTCCGCCGCCTCCTTCCGGTAGCTCGGGCGATAGTCGGCATGGAAGCCGTGGGGTGCGCCGGGATAGATCTTGAACTCGGCCTTCTTTCCCGCGGCCTGCAGCTTGGACTTCATGGCCTCGACCTGGGCCACCGGTATTCCTTGATCGGCTTCGCCATAAAGCCCCAGCACCGGTGCCTTCATGTCGCCGGCCAGATCGGTCGCGCTTTTGGGCCAGATCGATTTCTGGCCCTCGGGGTCGGTCAACGGGCCGTAGAATGCGACGCCCGCCTTCACATTGGAGGAGTTGGCGCAGTAGACCCACACTATGCGGCCGCCGCGGCAGAAGCCGATGATGCCCAGGCGACTGGTGTCGCCGCCCTGCGCCTTGGCCCACGCCACCGTGGCATCGAGGTCGGCGATGAGTTCCGCATCCGGCTTGGAATTCACGATCGGCAGCAGCTTGGGCATCTCGGTGATCTTGGTCAGGTCTTCGCCGTTGCGGAAGTAGTAGTCGGGTGCCACCGCGAAGGCGCCGAGCTTGGCCAACCGCCGCGTCACGTCCTTGATGTACGTGTGCAGGCCGAAGATCTCCATCGCCACCAGGATCACGGGCGCATTGGCAGCACCGGCAGGCCGCGCGAAGTAGACGGGCATGTTGCCGCCGCTCACCGCCACCTTCGCCTCGCCGTCCGTGAGGCCGGTCGTGTCGGTGGTCACGACCTGCGCGCGGACGGTGCCGGCCGCCAGCGTGTAGCCTGCAGCACTCGCGGCCGAGGCAGTCATGAAGCCGCGGCGGGACAGCGATTGGGGCGTCAGCAGGCCTATGACATCGGAAGCAAGCTTGCTTTGCACGCTCATGGCGCACTCCTTGCCAGGTCCAACAACCAGCGCTCCTCCCCAGGCTCAGTGTGACATTTCACACTGCGCTGCACACCCGTTGCGGCTGTTGTGCGGCTCCAAGACGCGCCCTATCGTGATCACCGGGCCGGCTCCCGCGGCCGAGGGAAGAGGACACCTCCCATGTCGATCAAGTTTGCAGCAGCGCGCTTCACGGAGCAGGAGGCGCTGCTGTTCCACAGCCAGGGCAAGCCCGGCAAGCTCGAGATCACGCCGACCAAGCCGCTGACGACCCAGCGCGACCTCTCCCTCGCCTATTCGCCCGGCGTCGCCGTGCCGGTGCTCGCCATCGCCAAGGACCCCCAGCTCGCCTACGACTACACGAACAAGGGCAA
>DATFCC010000206.1:0-4277 GCA_035253505.1 Hyphomicrobiaceae bacterium | reverse complement strand
GGGCGCGCCCGGCGGCGCCGCCGCGGGCTGTGGCGCCGTTGCCGGCTGGGGCGTCACGCTGGCCGGCGTCGGCTGCAGTCCGGCCGCCTGTCGCAGCGACTCGGCGACCTTCTGGAGGACGGCGCGCGTCTGGTCGGGCATGAGGCTGGTCGGCTTCTGCGCGGCCTGCGCCACCTGCGCCTGCGCCAGTCCGGGGTCCGTGCGCTTCAGCTCGGACAGGCGCTGCTGATCGGCCACCTGGTTGGGATGAAGCGGAATGCCGAGGATCGGCGGGATGACGCGGTAGTTCTTATGGGCCACCGACATGTACGCGTGCCAGGCCTGGGTGGGCAGGCTGCCGCCGGTGATGTTCGGCATGGGCCGGAAGTCGTCATAGCCCACCCACACGCCCGTCACCAGGGCGCCGGTGAAGCCGACGAACCAGGCGTCGCGGTAGCTCGAGCTGGTGCCGGTCTTGCCGACCACGTTGGTGAAATCGAGGGTGGCTTTCTGCGCCGTGCCGTTGGTCACCACGGCCTGCATCATCTGGTTCATGTCCTCCACCACCTTGCGGCTGAGGACCTGCGTGGGAGGAGGCTCGTCGCGCTCGCGGCTGTAGACCAGGTCTCCTCGGGAGCTGAACATCTCCAGGATGGCGTAGGGTCTTGCCGTCTTGCCGCCGTTGGCGAAGTGGGCATAGGCACCGGTGTGCTGCAGCGGGGTGATGCCGGTGTCGCCCAG
Source organism: Hyphomicrobiaceae bacterium (assembly GCA_035253505.1). Lineage (GTDB taxonomy): Bacteria > Pseudomonadota > Alphaproteobacteria > Rhizobiales > Hyphomicrobiaceae > AWTP1-13. The sequence goes on along the minus strand of DATFCC010000206.1, from coordinate 3,557 downwards.
CGCCATGGAGCAGGTCTTCTTCACCCCCACGACGCCGAGGCGCTGCGTCATCTCCACCACCTTCTCGCGCCCGACCTGCAGCGACACGTTGACGGCGGGGATGTTGAGCGACATGCGGAACGCATCGAGCGCGGGCAGCGAGCGGCCGGAGCTGCCGCCGGAGTAGTTCTTGGGCGCCCAGTTGCCACAGGCACCGCCGTAGTCGCGCACCATCGTGCGCGGGGTCATGCCGTTCTCGAAGCCGGTGGCGTACACGTAGAGCTTGAACGACGAGCCGGGCTGCCGGCGGGCGTGGCTGGCGCGGTTGAACTGGTTGTCCTCGTAGTCGAGGCCGCCGACCATGGCGCGCACGGCGCCGTCGGGCTCCATGGACACGAGGGCGCCCGTATAACCACGCTTGCGGCTGGTGCCGGTGTGGCGCAGCGTGTTGACCATGGCGTCCTGAGCCGCCTGCTGCATCTCCAGATCGACGGTCGTGCGCGCCGTGAGCACATACTGGCCGCGCCCCTCGCCCAGCCGTTGCGCCTCTTCGAAGGCCCAATCCAGGAACCAGTCGGGGCTGTGGGTGGAGCGCGTCTCGATGATGCGCGCCGGGTTCAGCCGCGCGGCCTGCACCTGGCCCGCGCTCATGTAGCCCGCCTCCACCAGGTTGGTGAGCACGTCGTTGGTGCGGGCGCGGGATGCCGGCAGGTTGACGTGCGGGGCGAACTTGGAGGGCGCCTTGAACAGCCCCGCCATCAGCGCCGCCTCGGCCAGGTTGACCTCGCGCACCGACTTGCCGAAGTAGAACTGGGCTGCCGCCTCCACGCCGAAGGCGCCGCCGCCCAGGTAGGCACGATCCAGATAGAGCTTCAGGATCTCCCGCTTGGTGAAGCGCGATTCGAGCAGGAAGGCCAGGAACACCTCCTTCATCTTGCGCTGGAGGGAGCGCTCGGAGGAGAGGAACAGGTTCTTGGCGAGCTGCTGGGTGAGGGTGGAGCCGCCCTGCACCACCTCGTTGGCGCGGGCATTCTCGAACAGGGCTCGCGCGGTGCCGATGAAGTCGACGCCGAAGTGCTCGAAGAAGCGGCGGTCCTCGGTGGCGAGCGTCGCCTTGATCAGGTGATCGGGAATCTCCTCTAGCGGCACCGCGTCGTTGTGCAGGATGCCGCGCTGGCCGATCTCGTTGCCGTTGCGGTCGAGGAACTTGACCGCATATTTGCCCGTGTTGATGCGGTTCTCGTCGAAATCGTTGAATGCCGGGATGGCAAGCACATAGAGCACCGTCAGGCCGCCCAGGCCGACGGTGAGGCCTTCCGAAACGGCCTCGTTGAGCAGCTTCTTCCAGCCCGAGATGCGGAAGCGGGCAAAGAAGCTGGTGAAGGCATTCCATCGGTCCAGCAGGGTCGCCCAGGATTCTGCCAGGCTCGAATCGATCCAGGCGTCGATGCCGAGCCAGTCGATGATCCGCTTGCGGCCGCCGCCCTGCCTGAAGAACCAGTCGTGCACGCCGTGCCCCTCGATCGCTTCAAACGCCCATGGAACGCTCGATGCCGTGCCGCGCCGGCTTGTGGCGCGCCGGGGCGCATGCGCCCGCGGGAATCACCATGCCATTGACCGGAAACCCATATTTACCATGCGCGGCGCCCCCGACGCGAGCATAACGTTTTCGCTCCTTTGTGCCTTTTTGGCGGCATCCGACGGCGCCGGGCCGGGCGGGGGCAGGCCGATTTCGCGGGTAAAACGGGCATGCTATGCCGATTGACGCGGCGCAGCGAACACGGGGCGGCCCACATGAAAGAAGTGCTCGAGGAACTTGAGCGGCGACGGGCCGAGGCGCGGCTCGGCGGCGGACAGGCGCGCATCGACGCCCAGCACAGCAGAGGCAAGCTGACGGCACGGGAACGCATCGGCCTGCTCATGGACGACAACTCCTTCGAGGAGTTCGACATGTACGTGGAGCACCGCTGTGCGGATTTCGGCATGGAGAAGACCAAGATCCCCGGCGACGGCGTGGTCACCGGCTGGGGCACCATCAACGGCCGCGTGGTCTACGTGTTCGCCAAGGACTTCACCGTGTTCGGCGGGTCGCTGTCGGAGGCCCACGCCCGCAAGATCATGAAGATCCAGGACATGGCGCTGCAGAACCGGGCGCCCATCATCGGCCTCTTCGACGCCGGCGGGGCGCGCATCCAGGAAGGCGTGGCGGCGCTCGGCGGCTACGGCGAGGTGTTCCTGCGCAACGTGCTGGCCTCCGGCGTCATCCCGCAGATCTCCGTGATCATGGGGCCATGCGCGGGCGGCGACGTCTATTCCCCCGCCATGACCGACTTCATCTTCATGGTCAAGGACACGAGCTACATGTTCGTGACCGGCCCCGATGTCGTCAAGACCGTCACCAACGAGACCGTCACCGCCGAGGAGCTGGGCGGGGCGCGCGTGCACACCACGCGATCCTCCATCGCCGATCGCGCCTACGAGAACGACGTCGAGACGCTGCTGCAGATGCGCCGGCTGCTCGATTTTCTCCCCTCCAACAACAAGTCGGGCGTGCCCGAGCTGCCGACCCGGGACAGCCCCGACCGGACGGAGCCTTCGCTCGACACGCTGATCCCCGACAACCCCAACAAGCCCTACGACATCAAGGAGCTGATCTGGAAGGTGATCGACGAGGGCGATTTCTTCGAGATCCAGGACCAGTTCGCCAAGAACATCGTCACCGGTTTCGCCCGCATGGAGGGCCGCACCATCGGCATCGTCGCCAACCAGCCGATGGTGCTGGCCGGCGTGCTCGACTCCGATGCGTCACGCAAGGCCGCCCGCTTCGTGCGCTTCTGCGACTGCTTCGAGATTCCCATCATCACCTTCGTCGACGTGCCGGGCTTCCTGCCGGGCACCGCGCAGGAGTACGGCGGCCTCATCAAGCACGGCGCCAAGCTGCTGTTCGCCTACTCGGAGGCGACCGTGCCCAAGGTGACGGTGATCACGCGCAAGGCCTACGGTGGCGCCTACGACGTGATGAGCTCCAAGCACATCCGCGGCGACGTCAACTACGCCTGGCCGACGGCGGAGATCGCGGTGATGGGGCCGAAGGGCGCGGCGGAGATCCTCTATCGCGCCGAGCTCGGCGACGCGGCCAAGATCGCGGCGCGCATCAAGGAGTACCAGGACCGCTTCGCCAATCCCTTCAATGCCGCCGAGCGCGGCTACATCGACGAGGTGATCCTGCCGCGCAGCACACGCCGCCGCATCTGCCGCGCGCTCAACATGCTGCGCAATAAGACGGTCGAGAACCCCTGGAAGAAGCACGACAATATTCCGTTGTAGGTCTCCCGCTACGGCGGGAAGTTCCGTACACTTGCGCTGCAAGTTTCGATGATTCGCCAAGCGGCCAAGACATGACACTTGAATGGGTACCTGCATCTCTTGTGAAGGATGCCGGCATCGCCGCGTGGCGATGGCTGAGAGGCAGGCGTGGCTTGCTCAAGCCTGAAGAAATTGTCGAGCGCCGCCTAAAGTGGAAGCCTATCATTGATCAACGACTCGCTGTCGTGCGCCTTAATAGGCTTGGCCAAGAC
>DATFCC010000205.1:0-4896 GCA_035253505.1 Hyphomicrobiaceae bacterium | reverse complement strand
AACTTCTTCATGACCTTGCCGGGCACGAGCCGCGGCGTGCCCGGCATCATGACGGGGTCACACCTCGACTCGGTGGCCAACGGCGGCAACTTCGACGGCGCAGCCGGGGTTGTCGCCGGGCTGGTGGCCATCGGCGCGCTGCAGAGGCTCGGCCTGCGGCCGCGGTGCGACGTGACCGCCGCCGCCATCCGCGCCGAGGAAAGCGTGTGGTTCGAGGTGTCCTACATCGGCAGCCGCTCGGCCTTCGGAACGCTCCCGCCCAAAGCGCTGGAGGCGAAGCGGGTCGACACCCGGCGCACGCTCGCCGAGCACATGGCCGAATGCGGAGCCGATATCGAGAAGGTGCGCGCCGGCACAGCGAGCCTCGAGGCGAAGAACATCAGGGCGTTCGTGGAGCTGCATATCGAGCAGGCCCCGCAACTGCTGGAAGCGGGCATCGCCGTCGCCATCGGCACAGGCGTGCCCGGCAACTTCCGCTATCCGGACATCAAGATCGCAGGCGAGTACGCCCACGTCGGGCTGCCGCGACGCTTCCGTCGCGATGCCGTGATGGCGGCAAGCGAGCTCGCGCTGGGCCTCGACGCCATCTGGAAGGAGAACGACGCGGCCGGTCGGCCGATGGCGTTCACGATCGGCCGCTTTCACACGGATTCGACCGAGCATGCCCTGACCAAGGTCGCCGGCGAGATGTCGCTGAGCCTCGACGTGCGTGCCTACGACAAGGCGCATCTGGCCGCGCTCGAGACCTCCGTGCTGGCACTGGCACGCGACATCGCCGCGCGCCGTAACGTGCGCATCGACCTCGGTACGCGAACGTCCGCCGACGTGGCGCCGTCGCATCCCGCGGTGGTGGCGGGATTGACGGCCTCGGCCGCCGCGCTCGCCATCCCGACGATGCCGCTGGCGAGCCCCGCCTCGCACGACACGGCGACGTTCGCCGTGGCCGGGGTCCCGACAGCCATGCTGTTCGTGCGCAACGAGAACGGCAGCCACAACCCGCACGAGGCCATGGCCATCGACGACTTCATGCAGGGCGCCGCCGTGCTGGCCCACTGGATCGCAGCCGAGGCCGGCGCGACAACCCCTGCGGCTGAGGCTGGCTAGGTGATGACGTTGACGGGCTTGCCGGCGAGCCAGCCCTCGATGACCGCGATGATGCCGGCATAGAAGCCGCGGTAGGTCTCCTCCGTGACGTAGCCGAGGTGCGGCGTGAGCAGCGCGCGCGGCTCGGAGCGCAGCGGATGGTTGGCGGGCAGCGGCTCCACGTCGAACGTGTCGGCGCCATAGCCGGCAATGCGCTTCTCGCGCAGGGCGGCCAGGATCGCCGCTTCGTCCACGATCGGCCCGCGCGACGTGTTGATCAGGATCGCCGTCGGCTTCATGAGGCCGAGCTCGCGCGCCCCGACGAGCCCACGCGTGCGCGGCGACAACACCGTGTGGATGCTGATCACGTCCGAGCGGCGGAACAGCTCATCCTTGGCCACGTGCTCGGCGCCCTTCTCCCGGGCGCGGTCGGGCGTGAGGTTCTCGCTCCAGGCGATCGCCTTCATGCCGAACGCCTGGCCGATCTTGGCGACCTGGGCGCCGAGATTGCCGAGACCGAGGATGCCGAGCGTGCGCCCGTCGAGGTCGAAGCCGACCGTCGTCTGCCAGTTGCCGCCGGGGCGCATGGCGTGGAACTCCTCGCGCAGGTGGCGCGCAAGGCCGAGCATGAGGGCGATGGCGAGCTCCGCCGTCGACAAGCCGCGGCCGCCGCCGTAGCCGCCCGATCCCGTGCCGCAGATCGTCACCTTGTGGTCGGCGCCGGCGGCCATGTCGATGGAGGCATTGCGCTTGCCTGTCGTCACCAGCAGGCGCAGCTTCGGCAGCTTCTCGAACAGCGCACGCGGGAACGGCATGCGCTCGCGCATGACGCAGACGACGTCGAAGTCGGCCAGCGCGCGGGCGGCAGTCTCCACGTCATTGAGCCGCTCGTTGAACACGACGACACGATGGCTCTTCTGCAGGCCCGACCAGTCGGCCATGCGCAGGGCCACGTTCTGGTAATCGTCGAGCAGGGCTATGGCGACCATGGCGGCGTCTCCCGGATGTGCACGCGTTTTCGGAGGCTTGTGAGGCCGCGCATCATAGCTGCGGAGCGCCGACTTGTCAGAGGGGCCGGCCGGCAAGCCAGCCACGCCCTCGCGCATAGAGCGCCTCCACCTCGGGGCCTTTCAGGCCCGGCATGTCCGGCTTCACTTTGAAGCCGATCTCGGTCTGCAGGTAGGCGAGATGGCGGTAGCCTTCCGGAAACCGGGCGAGCAGCGCCGCGTCGAGGGAGAGGCGGACCGCGGGATCGACCGGATCCATGCGATCCTTCTCGTAGATCGGCTGGCGCAGCACGAGGCCCCAGCGCCCATCGCGCTTCTCGAGGAAATCATAGAAGCGCCCCGTGCAGACCACGTCGACCGGCACGCCGTGCACGGGCGCGCGCTGCGAGATGGTCATTTTGGTCTGGGAGATGGCGCGGGCGCCGGCAAGGTCCACGGAATTGCCGCCGAGAAAATGCAGGATGCTGACGCCCTTCTCGAAGCCGGCACGGCTGACGGCGATGAACTCCTCGGCGCTGCCCTGGAACCAGGTCGCCATCATGCGCCCGTCCGCGTGCCAGACGGTCCGGAAGCGCTCCCAGTCGCCGGCGTCGCGCCACACCGCCCAGTTCTCGACGAGCTCGCGGATCGCCAGCCGCTCCAGTGCCGCTTCGCTCATTGCCGGTCCCTTCCGAGGTCGCGGGCAGCATAGGCTCGCGCCGCACACGCCGGCAATGCAGGCCGATGGGCCGCAGAACGAGCAGGCAAAAGGGCCCGGCAACCCTGAGTGCCGAGCCCCCTTGGATCACGCCGGGGAAGATAGAGTTTTCAGGGTAGAGGCAACCTAGCGCTGCCTCGTTGAACTCATTCTGAATGATGCATTCACCCCAGGTTCATGCGCGGAGCGGCCCAAACCATTGATATGATGAGACTTTCGCCATGACCGACAACGTGGCGACGGGGCTGCTCGGAGCTCGCCGAAGGCTGGCCTGCCGGCCGGCTCGATCCGAATTGCGACACCGCTTAGCCCGCGCTTAACCCCGCCATGGTTCACTCGTGGGCGTAGTGAGGTCGTGAGGGGCGTGACGCATGTGCCGTCTGCGTGGCGAGGTTGCTTCTGCTTGGCTGTCCGGTGTGTGGGCCCCGCTCGGGTTGGCGGGAATGGCCGTGATCCTCGCGGGATGCGCCGGATCGCTGGCCGGCGAGACCGCCGCACTGAAGTCGGGCCCGGACCCCATGGGCGGCCTCGTCCGCTACGTGGAGCGGCCGTTCCTGGTTGCTTCGCAGCGCATGCGCAGCGACGAGGCCGACGCCATCGTCGCGCGTGCGATCACCGAACACGAGATGCGCCGGCCGTAGCCGGGCCAACGCTTCGCCTATTTGCGCCTGCGCCGCCCTCACGGTGGCAGCACCTGACGCATTGATCGCGGTGAGCCGTGTTGCCGACAGCCGGTAGGGTGCAATAGGCGAAGCCGTATTGCACCGTAACCTGTGCGCGGCGCAATACGCTTCGCTATTGCGCCCTACGTCCGCTCCCACTGCGCCCGCGCCTGAAGCGCTGCGCCATGTAGGCGCAGCCCGTAGCCCAGCTTCACTGCAGGCGGGCGTTGATGGCCTGGAGTGCCTTGGAGCCGGGACACAGCTCGGCCATCGGCAGGGCGTTGAGCGGGCGGCCGTCGGTGGCCAGGAGGTCGTGCATGTCCTGCTGCGCCTCGTTGACGTAGAGCAGGCCGGTGGCGACAGCGCCCTTGGCGGCGTTGCCGCGGATCAGGTTGATGGCGGCATCGGCATCGCGCGGATCGTGCTGGGCATCGAGCTTGTGCAGGAGAAGGCGCGAGCCGTCGTGCATGGCGATGGATGCGGACGTGCCCTCGGCGTAGTCGACGGTGATCTCCTCCTTCGGCTCGACGTAGTCGAGCTTGTTCTCCGAGGCCATGTTGTGGGCGCGCACGTAGTCGTAGCTCTTGGTCGACGTCGGGTGATTGTTGAAGGTCACGCACGGGCTGATGACGTCGAGGAAGGCGAACCCGTTGTAGCTGATGGCCGCCTTGATGAGCGGGATGAGCTGCGTCTTGTCGCCCGAGAACGAGCGGGCGACGAAGCCGGCGCCGAGCTGGATCGCCATCTGGCACAGATCGATCGACTCGAAGGGGTTGGCCTCACCCTTCTTGGACGGGGATGCCTTGTCGTTGGTAGCGGAGAACTGGCCCTTGGTCAGGCCGTAGCAACCGTTGTTCATGACGATGTAGGTCATGTTCAGGCGGCGCCGGACGGCATGGCAGAACTGGCCGAGGCCGATGGAGGCGGTATCGCCGTCGCCGGACACGCCGATGTAGACGAGATCGCGGTTGGCGAGATTGGCACCGGTGGTGATGGACGGCATGCGCCCGTGCACGGAGTTGAAGCCGTGGCTGCGGGAGAGGAAGTAGGTCGGTGCCTTGGACGAGCAGCCAATGCCGGACACCTTGGCGATGCGATGCGCCGGCAGATCCATCTCGAAGCACGCCTCTATCAGGGCCGCTGTGATGGAATCGTGGCCGCAACCCGCGCACAGCGTCGACATGGTGCCTTCGTAGTCGCGGCGCGTGAGGCCGAGCAGGTTCTTCGGCAGGGCGGGATGGTGAGCGGAAGGCTTGGCGATGTAGCTCATGGATGCCTCGAATGGGATCGTAGGTTGGGTCCAGCGGAGCGATGACCCAACACCAATGCTCGTGGCGGCTGAGTTGCGTTGAGTCTGCGCTTGCGCTTGACCCAACCTACAAGGTGGCGTCTGCGGGCTACCCCCAGCTCCTCCCCGGAAGGGGGAGGGGAGTTCCGGCGGCGCGAG
>DATFCC010000204.1:0-5121 GCA_035253505.1 Hyphomicrobiaceae bacterium | reverse complement strand
CCCCCTCACTTCGCCCCATTACATCGCCCCATTACATCGCCAGGTAGCCGCCGTCGACCGGCACCTCGATGCCGGTGATGTAGGAGGCCTCGTCGGAGGCAAGGAACAGGTTGGCTGCTGCCACCTCCTCCACCCGGCCTTCGCGGCCCATGGGCACGGCCTTCAGCATGCTCTGGCGGATTTTCGGGTCGGCGCTGAGCATCGATGTGCGCATGGCCGGCAACAACCCCGGATGCACCGAGTTCACGCGAATCCCGTCGACCGCGTACTGCACAGCGGCGGCCTTGGTCATGGTGCGCACCGCACCTTTGGCCGCGTTGTAGCCCATGTGCACGAACTTCTGGCCGGCCACGCCGGAGATCGACGAGGTGTTGACGATCGACCCGCGCTTGGCCTTCTGCATCACCGGGATGACGGCCCGCATGCCCAGGAACACACCCTTGGCGTTGATGCTCATCTGCCGGTCCCAGGTGGAGAGGCTGAGCCGGTCCGGGTCACTGCCGCTGACACCGGCATTGTTGATAAGGATGTCGATCTTGCCGTAGGCGGCGAGCGTCGCGGCGACGGCCGCGTCCCAATCGGCCTCGCTCGCCACATCGAGGCGCTGGAAGCGTGCCTCACCGCGATTGGACTTGATCGACTGGGCAACCTCGATGCCCTCGCCTTCGAGGACATCGGCGACGATCACCTTGGCGCCCTCGCTGGCGAACAGGCGCGCCGTGGCGGCACCCATTCCCGACGACGCGCCCGTGACGATGGCAACCTTGTCCTGCAAACGCATGGCGTTTCTCCCGGCTGACGGCCGCTCTGGGGCGACCTCATGACTTGCAACGTGAGGCGCATGTCCCGTCCCGATCATAGAGGCGGCCGCGCCCGACGCCAGCCGCACCCGCCTCGCGCGGGTGGCGGCAGCCATGCCGGTTCCCGCCTTCCGATGGGGCCGGCAGGGGGCTATCATCCCCACGGTCGAGGGCCATTCTGCCGCCGGAAAGCAATCCGGGCAGCGACAGCACGGAGGATCGACACCCATGCTCGACAAGCCAGGCAAAGCCGCGCCGTCCATCCCGTTCGAGACCAAGCGCTTGGACGACCTGATGGAGAAGGCGGGCATCGACGTGCTGGTGGCAACCTCCAAGCACAACGTCCAATACCTGCTCGGCGGGCACCGCTCGATCTTCTTCGACTACATGGATGCCATGGGCACCAGCCGCTATCTCCCCGTGCTCGCCTATCCTAAGGGTGCACCCGGCAAGGCTGCCTACTTCGGTCACCGGCTCGAGACACACCAGAAGGAGGTCAATCCATTCTGGACGCCGGAGGGCCACACCAACGCTTCCGGCTCCGTCGACGCGATGCAGAAGACCGCAGACTATCTGCGCAAGTCCGGCGTCAAGGCCAAGCGCATCGGCGTCGAAATGGCGTTCCTCCCCGCGGACGCCGCCGGCGCGCTGAAGGCCGGGCTGCCCGACAGCGAGATGAAAGACGCGCTGTTCGTACTGGAACGGCTGCGGGCCATCAAGCGTGCCGACGAGCTCGACGTGCTGCGCAAGTCTTCCGAGCTCGTGGTGGATTCCATGGCGGCGACAATGGCCAAGGCCGGACCCGGCATGAGCAAGCACGAGCTGTTCGAGACGCTGAGGCGCGAGGAGGTCAACCGCGGCTTGACCTTCGAATACTGTCTGCTGACGACGGGCACGAGCCTCAACCGCGCACCCTCGGACTACAAGCTGGCCAAGGGCGATATCATGTCGCTCGACTCGGGCGCCAACTATCACGGCTACATCGGCGACCTCTGCCGGATGGCGATCGTGGGCGAGCCGGACGCGGAGCTGGAGGACCTGCTGGGCGAGATTGAGATGATCCAACGGGCCGCCATGAAGCCCATCAAGCCGGGCGCCCTCGGCTCCGTGATCTACGGTACGGCGGAACCCTTGGTGCGCAAGTCCAAGAACCACAACCACATGCACTTCCTGGCGCACGGCATGGGTCTGGTGAGCCATGAGGCGCCCCGCCTGGCCCCCGGCGGATCGATGGGCTACGACCCCTACGACGCGGAGCTGCCCCTGGAGAGCGGCATGGTGATCTCGGTGGAAACCACCCTGCAGCATCCCAAGCGCGGCTTCATCAAGCTCGAGGACACGGTCGCCGTCACCGACACGGGCTTCGAGATCTATGGCGAGGGCGGTCGCGGCTGGAACCGGGCGGGAACGGCCACGCACTGATCAGCCGCGCCGCGACTGTAGCGCCGTGGCAAGAAGCGACTGAAGGCGCTCCGCGTCGGCATCAATGAGCGTGAGCCGGATGCGGAGCGCCCGCGAGCTGCGCGCGAGCTCTCCCAGCGCCCCCTCCGTGCCGCGCAGCCGCACGGCGTCCTTGCGCGTCGTCACCAGGGTGGCGGCATGCCGCTGCGCGGCGCCCAGGAGGCGGCGTGCATCGCCTGGATCGAGCTGCTGGTGATCGCGAAAAGCTATCGCCTCGGCAACGTCGGCGCCTTGCGCTCGGAGCGTTGCGAAGAAGCGTTGCGGCGCGCCTATGCCGGCCCAGGCGACGACACGCGCTCCGACCAGCCACTCCACCGCCTCGTCTGGCTCTACGCGCGCGCGCAGCACGGGTCCGGCGAAACGGTGGCGGAACCACTCTGCAACTCGGCCCGGCGTGTCGGCGGCTGCGCTCTCATTGACGACGACGACATCCGTCATGTTGAGCTGGAAGTCGAGCGCGGCACGCAAAGGTCCGGCCGGAACGACCAGGCCGTTACCGACGCCGCGTGCACCGTCGACGACGGCGATCGTCAGGTCTTTGGCCAGCGACGGGTTCTGCAGGCCGTCGTCCATGAGGATGACCGTTGCCGGATGCGGCCCTATCTCGATTGCGCGCGCACCGGCGCGGCGGTCACGGGCAAGAACGGTCAGCGCGGTCTCGGCGAGCAGCAGAGTCTCGTCGCCGACGTCGCGCGCCATATCGCGTTCCGTGTCCACCCAGTACGGCCCGGACAGGCGGCCGCCATAGCCGCGGGTGAGGGCAATCGGCTCGTGCCCAACCTGCTTCAGGTGCCGGCACAGGTGGAGGACCAGGGGGGTCTTACCCGTGCCGCCTGCCGTGAAATTGCCCACACAGATAACCGGCAGCCGCGAGCGGTAGGGCGCGGCGGCAAAGTAGCGTGCCGAAGCGACCCGGCCGTAAAGAGCCGCCAGCGGCTGCAGGACGGCTGCGATGCGGCGCGGCTCGCGGTCATACCACCAGGACGGCTCGTCAAGACGCACGCGCCAGGCCTTCTTCGCCTGGCAGATAAGGCAGCAATGCCTCCATCGTGCGCGGCAAAGCTCCGGAAATCGCTGCGAGCGCCGTCTCCGCGCGGGCACGCATGCCCGCCAGCTCCGCCCCGTGGGAGAGCAGGTTGCGGGCGGCGACCGCCAGGTCGCCCGCCGACTTCACCACGATGGCGCCGTTGTTCTTGATCAGCGCCCCATAGGCATCGGAGAAATTCTGCCAGTGCGGCCCCACCAGCACGACGGCACCGAGCTGCATCGCCTCGATCGGGTTGTGCCCGCCGCGATCCACCAGGGAACCGCCGATGAACGCCACCGGCGCGAGCTTGTAGAGCATGCCGAGCTCGCCGATCGTGTCCACCACGTAGGCATGGCTGCGGCGATCCGGCAGGATTCCGCGGGTGCGTTGAGCAACGCGCAGGCCCCGCGCTTCCAGCATCTGCGCCACGGCATCGCCGCGCTGCGGATGCCGCGGCGCCACGATCATGCACAGCTCGGGGAAGTCGGACAGGAGCTGGCGATGGGCGTCGGCGACAATCGCTTCCTCGCCGTCGTGCGTGGAGGCCGCGATCAGCACGGGACGCCCCTGCAAGGCGGGCCGCAGCTTGTCGAGCTCCGTGCCATCGATCACCGGAGGAGGGGCGTCGACCTTGAGGTTGCCGGTTGCGATCGCCTTGGGCGCGCCCAGCGTGTTGAACCGGCGCGCCAGGTCCTGGTTCTGCGCGAGCACGAGGTCGAATCGGCTGAACAGGGGATGGGCGAACCCGGGATTGCGGCGCCAGCGGCGGAACGATCCCCTGGTCATGCGCGCATTGACGAGCACGAGGGGAATAGCGCGCCTGGCACTTTCCAGGATGAGGTTCGGCCAGATCTCCGATTCCGTGAAGACGGCGAGGTCCGGCCGCCAGTGATCGAGGAAGCCCGCCACGTACTCCGGTGCGTCCAGCGGCACATACTGATGAACCGTGCGCGGGCCGATGCGCTGGGCGGCCAGCTTCGCGGACGTGACGGTGCCGGTCGTCAGCAGGAACGACAGCGCAGGGCGCTCCTTGGCGATCGCCGCCATCAGCGGGAGTATGGCGTTGGTTTCGCCCACGCTGGCGGCATGGAACCAGGCGAGGCGGCCGGGTGGCCGCTTGACGCTCGGTTGTCCGAGCCGCTCATTGCGGCGGGAGGGCTCCTCCTTGCCGCGGCGCGCGCGCAGGCTGAGCAGCACCGGCGCCACCGGGCGGGCGAGGCTGGTCGCCTTGCGGTAAGACCTCAGCCACAGCCCCGGCTTGCGAGCGCGCGCGCCGGCGATGCCCGGCGCCGCCTGCATGGCATCCGCGCCGGCGCGGGCGTACGCCAGCTCGGTTGCCAGGTTGAGGGAGTCTTCGACCTCCCGGCGATGGCGCTCCATGTCGGGCGCCGTGGCCTCGCGCGAGACCGTGACGAGCGGGCCCACGGCAAAGCCGATGTGCGAGTAAGGCAGGTTGATCTTCATGCGGCTCCAGGTGTTCAGAGCCACGTAGCGGTTGGTAGCAATGGCGACCGGCAGGATCGGTTTGCCCGATTGCCGCGCCAGCATGACGATGCCGAGGCCGGCGCGGCGCGCCTGGGCGCCCGGGATATCCGCAGTCATGGCGACGCCATGGCCATCGCGCAGGGCCTGGATTGCCGCACGGAAGGCGTGGCTGCCGCCGTGGTCCTTCTCGCGGCCGGCGGCGCCGGCGCCGCGGATGAGGTCCATGTCGAAGCGCCGAAGGGCGACGCCGAGGAATTCCGCATCGGCGTGCCGCGCAACCATGGCATCGGTCCGGCGGCCGGGCAGGTTGATCAGGGGCAGCAGCATGAACTCGCCGTGCCACATGGC
>DATFCC010000203.1:0-3840 GCA_035253505.1 Hyphomicrobiaceae bacterium | reverse complement strand
TCGGTGCTGGTCGGGGGCGAGGGGCGGTGCTCCCAGCCGTAGCCGTTGACCTCCATGTTGAGCCCGCCGAGCTTGGCCACCACGTTCGGGCAGCGCGCCAGCTCGTCGATCTGGCTTTTCCAATAGGTGAAAACCTCCTCCTGCTTGCCCTTGTAGGGGCCGATGCCGATGGGGCCGCCGAAATGGTCGAGCACGATCGCGGTGTCCGGGAACGCGCGCGCCAGGCTGATGGCGTCGGGGAGCTGGGTATGCGCGCACCACACCTCGAAGCTCAGCTTGCGCGGTGCCAGGTGCTTGAAGCCTGCGCGGAAGTTGTCGTGCGTGAGCAGACCCTCCGGCGGCTGCGTGCGATGATTGGCGATGTCGGGGCTCTTGTGCCAGAAGGCGCCGCGCCGGATGCCGCGGAAGCGCCCGCCGCCGGCGGCGATCTGCGCATCGAGCACGCCGGCCGCCTTGTCGCCGATGCGCAAATCGACGGTGCCGATGATGCCCGCCGCCACCCGGGTCTTGCCGTAGTTGCCCGACGCGCTCATGGCGGCGATGCCGTTCACGAATTCCGTCTCGCCGACGCAGCGATAGTCCTCCGGCCCGTCGGCCTTGAACATGGCCCCGCATTCGATGAACACGGTGGAGACGATGTTGTGCCCGCCGTTCGTGTCGGCGAGAATCTCGTCCAGAAGGTAGCGTGGCTGCACGCCACCCTTGCGGAACTCCCACAGGTGATGATGGGGATCGCAGATCGGCAGATCCGGCTCCAGGGCCTGCTCCTTGACCTTGCCGAGCCATGCTTGGTTCGTCGATTCCGCGGCCACGGTTTCCTCCTGGAGATGCCTGGCTTCGAGGGCCAACCCTACCCTCTGGCATCCACGACTTCGACATCCAAGCACTGAGTCTCACGCAGACCTGCGTTCCGGGCCGCGCCTATCCGCCATGCCGGCCTGCGGCAGCGCTCGCCCCGCGGAAAGCGGCTGATGTTCGCCCAAATGACCGAGTATGATAGGCGCATGTCTCGTGTGCTGCCCGTCACGCCATCGGCCATGTGCTGCAATAGGACTGCGCCGCTGCATCCGCCAGGCATCGCGCATCCTGCGCGCGCATTGGGCATCGTCTTTGCCGTCATGTTGCTTGCGGCAACGGTGTGCGGTGCGACCGCGAACGCCGGATGGCTCACCAAAGTGATCGGCGTCGCCGAGCACGCCGCGCCGGGCGCCGGCCGTGTCACCGGCGGCACGCTCGACAGGGCGGCGCGTCATCTGCGCGCGCTGCCGGGCAAGGCGGAGGGCGGTGCGGCACTTGCCGCCGAGGCGACGCAGGAGGGGCACTGGCGGTTCATCAACAAGGCGGGCGAGACCTTTACCGCCGGCACGCCCGAGGAGCTCAAGCGCGTTGCATCGGTGCTGCTCCCCGACGCGAAACCGGACGGGAAGCTCACCCTCTACGTCACCGAGGACACCGTCTTTCGCAATCGCGCCGCGACCAGGGACCTGCCCAAGGGCACCGAGCTGTTCGTGGTGGTCGAGGGCGAGAGCTATCGCATCCTGAGGCGCGGCGATGGTGCGAGCGAGCGCCTGTTTGCCGAAATTCGCCCCGGACTCGTCGCCGACCTCGCCGACCATGCCCAATTCCGCGAGGCGGTGTGGCAGCTCGCCCGGCCGCTCGACAAGGCCAGCGTGCGCGTTCTGGCATTGGAGCCTGGCGGCCCGCCGCGCCTCGCCTCGACGCCGCGGATCGATCCCGCCACCAAGCGCGCCATGGTGGACACGATCGATCCGGCGAGCCTGTCCGCAGCGCTCGGCTCCGTGCGCGGACAAACCTTGCTGGTCACGGGCCGGGTCGATGGCCGCCTGCTGTATATCCAGCCTTCCACCGGCGCCGAGCGCAGCCTGCTGCTGCCGGACCTCTTCAAGGCGGCCGAGGAGGCGGACGTCAACCTCGTCGTCCTGCGCACGGCGTCCACGCCCCGCCAGCCGGGTGGCCGCAACTGGCTCTGGCTCAAGGTGCAGGTGAAAGGGCTCGACCAGGCGATGCAGCGCGCGCGTGTGGCCGATTTCCTGGGGACGTTGGCTGGCGCCAACGGGCGCATGGTGGTGACGGCAACGTCGGCGGGGCGGCGGACGGTGATCGCAGTCAAGCCGGCGTCCGATCTGCCGGGGCCGGCGCTAAGCCCGATGGGCGATCTCTTCACCGGCATCGCCTCCGACATCACGGGGCGCGTCGCCACAGCGGGGATCGAGGCCAACCTGCGCAGTTCCGAGCGGCAGAGCGAACTCGACCAGCGCCTTATCCCCGGCATCCCTTCGGACATCCAGATCGGATACTTCGCGCTGGTGCTGCTGGGCCTGTTCGGCGCGCCGGTCTCGCGGTCGTGGTGGCGGCGGCTGTGGCCGCCGGAAACGGCGAGCGACTACGCCGGCGCCAGCGGCTACTGGGCCGCACGGATCGTCCGCGGCGGCGTCTTCCTGCTCCTGTTCCTGCCCCTGACGGCGCCGGTGGCGGCCCCGCTCACCCTCGCTCGACAGGCGTGGGACATGGTGACGTTGCCGGCGCGCCTGTGGCGCCGTTTCATCCGCCGCCAGCCGGCGACGGCCGCGTAGGTTCTGCGACTCCCTGTTTGCCAGACCCCGACAGCGATGGTGACATCGGCGTGCAATGATGTCAGACCCGGCAGAACCGACACTCGAGTCCTCGGACAGGCCTCATGACCACCCTTCTCATCACGCATTCCTGCTTCGTCGAGCACGACACCGGCCCCGGCCACCCCGAGCGCCCCGACCGCATGCGGGCCATCGACAAGGCGCTGGCCCACGAGCTGTTCGCGACCCTGAAGCGCGAGGAGGCGCCGCTCCGGGACGACGTGGAGGATGCCATCGAGCTGGCCCACCCGCGCGCCTACGTCGAGTGGGTCAAGGGTGAGCGGCCGGCGGAGGGGCAGCCGCCGGTGCATCTCGATCCCGATACACTCCTCTCGTCCAAGTCCTGGGAGCCGGCGCTGCGGGCGGTGGGCGCCGGCCTCGCGGCGGTGGACCGCGTGATGGACAAGGGTTCCGGCGTTGCCAACGTCTTCTGCCAGGTGCGTCCCTGCGGCCACCACGCCGAGACGCAGCGCGCCATGGGCTTCTGCATCTTCGCCAACGCCGCCATCGCCGGCCTCTATGCGCGCAAGAAGCATGGCGCCGAGCGCATCGCCGTCGTCGATTTCGACGTGCACCACGGCAACGGCACGCAGGACGTCTTCTGGAGCGACAAGAATCTCTACCTCGGCTCCACGCACCAGATGCCGCTCTATCCCGGCACGGGTGCGGTGTCGGAGACCGGCGTCGGCAACATCTGGAACGCGCCCCTGCGGCCCGGCGATGGCGGCGACCGCTTCAAGGAGGCGTTCGAGCAGCGCATTCTGCCCGCGTTGCGCAACTTCTCGCCGGACCTGGTGCTGATCTCGGCCGGCTTCGACGCTCACCAGGACGATCCGCTCGCCAACCTGCGCCTGCTGGAGCCCGATTTCGCGTGGGCCACGAACAAGATCGCGGAGGTGGCGGCCAAGCATGCGGAAGGCCGGCTGGTGTCCATGCTGGAAGGCGGCTACAACCTCGCGGCGCTGGCAAAGTCGGTGGGCGTGCACGTCAAGGCGCTGATGGACGCCGGCACCTGACGCCCCCCGCGGCGCTCCACCTCAAGGACAGGCAGCATGGACAGGGACATGGGCAAGCCGCCGGCGAAGCACCTCGACATCCGCGACATGTCGTTCGAGAAGGCCCTCAAGGAGCTGGAAACGATAGTCGGGCGGCTGGAGCGCGGCGACGTGGAGCTGGAGGAAAGCATCAACATCTACGAGCGGGGCGA
>DATFCC010000202.1:0-6606 GCA_035253505.1 Hyphomicrobiaceae bacterium | reverse complement strand
AAGCACGTGCCTTCGGCATGATGCGATCATACTTCGACCCGCATGGTCAGCCTGCCCGATCAACCATGGCGCATGCGCCAGGCCTCAGCGGGCTCCGGAGGAGATGCGTAACCGGGGCGAGAGGCTGCCGAAACAGGCCCTGCGCTTGACAGTTGCGGGACTCTGGCGCTCTTGAGGCCTGCATCTTCCTCTCCCCGCAGGAGACCGTTCATGGCGGCGCACCTTCCCTCCTTCGGCGACCTGCTGGCGGCGCGGAGCCGGCTCGGCACGCTCGCCTGCCGCACGCCGCTGATCGAGCATCCGGCCCTCAACGCGCGCGTGGGTGGACGGGTGCTGCTCAAGGCCGAGAACCTGCAGCGGGTCGGTGCCTTCAAGTTCCGCGGCGCCTACAACAAGGTCTCGCAGGTCGACAAGGGTGTTTTTCCGGGCGGCGTCGTCGCCTGCTCGTCGGGCAACCACGCCCAGGGCGTGGCGGCGGCGGCGACCCTGCTGGGTCTGAAGTCGGCCATCGTCATGCCGGCGGACGCTCCGCGTCTCAAGATCGAGCGCACGCGCGGATTTGGCGCCGAGGTCGTCACCTACGACCGCGTCAAGGAGGATCGCGATGCCATCGCCCGCGATCTGTGCCGGGCCCGCCGCGCCGCCCTTGTGCACCCCTTCGACGACCCCGACGTCATCGCCGGCCAGGGCACGGCCGGACTCGAGATGATGGAGCAGGCGGAAGCGATCGGCGCCAAGCCGGATGTCGTGCTGGTGGGCGTCTCGGGCGGCGGTCTCATCAGCGGGGTGTCGATCGCGGTCAAGGAGAAGAGTCCAGCAACCGCCATCTACTCGGTGGAGCCCACCGGCTTCGACGACCTCGCCCGCTCGCTGGAGGCGGGTACCCACCAGAAGAATGCCAAGCTGTCGGGCTCGATCTGCGATGCGTTGCTGGCGCCGAGCCCCGGCGAGCTGACCTTCGAGATCGCCCGCCGCAATCTCGCCGGCGGCCTGGTGGTGACGGACGACGAAGCCCGCGCCGCGGTGCGCTATGCCTTCGAGGAATTGAAGCTGGTGGTCGAACCAGGCGGTGCCGTCTCCCTTGCCGCCATCCTCACCGGCAAGCTGCCCCTGCAGGGCAGGACGGTGGCGGCCCTCCTGTCGGGGGGCAATGTCGATCCCGCCCTGTTTGCCGAGATCATCCAGGGGCGGCGCCCGGCGGCATGAGCCAGACGCTCGCCGAGCGCGACCGATACTCGTTCGCCGTGCGGTTGTCGCTGCTGTTCGCCGCCCTGTCGGTGATCATCGGCACCAATCTTCCCTATCTGCCGGTGTGGCTCGACTGGGCCGGACTGACATCCAGCGAGATCGCGGTCATCACCGCGACCCCTCTCATGGTGCGTCTCGTCGTGTCGCCGATGATCGCCTTCGCGGCGGACCGCTCCGGCGACCATCGCAAATTCCTCATTGGCCTGTCATGGGCCGGCCTCGCTGCCTTGCTTGCGCTGTCGCAGGCGCGCGGTTTCGCGCCGATCCTCTTGTGGATGCTGCTCTTCTCGCTCGCGTGGACCACCATCATGCCGCTGACGGAGACGGTGGCCATGGCCGGGGTCAAGAGCGCCGGCCTCGACTACGGCCGCATGCGGCTGTGGGGATCGCTGAGCTTTGTCGCCGCCAGCCTCATCGGCGGGTGGGTGGTGACACGCGCCGGCGCCTCCTCCGCCATCTGGCTGGTGGTCGCAGGAGCGGTAATGACGATCGCGGCCACGCACGCCGTTCCGCGACCCGCTGCAACAGGCAAGGACGGCACGGCCGGAACCATGCGCCGCACGTCCTTGGCGGATGCGGCGAGCCTGGCAGCCTCGCGGCCGTTCCTCCTGTTCCTGGCCGCCGGCGGCCTGACCAGCGCCACGCATGCCGTCTTCTACACGTTCGGCACGCTGCACTGGCGCGCGCTCGGCCTTTCGACCACCTGGTCCGGAGCCCTCTGGGCCATCTCCATCGCAGTCGAGGTGGCGCTCTTCGCCTACTCGGCCGCCGTGCTGCGCCGCGTCGGGCCGGTGCAACTGCTCGTGCTCGGGGCGGCCGCTGCAGTGCTGCGCTGGTTCGCCATGGGCTTCGATCCGCCTCTTATCCTGCTGGTGCCGCTGCAGGTGCTGCACGCGCTGACGTTCGGCGCCACCCACCTGGGCTCCATCCACTACATCGGCCGCACCGTACCCGAGACGCAGGCCGGCACCGCACAGACACTCTATGCCTCGGTGACAGGCGGCATCTTCATGGGCGGTGCCATGCTGGCCTCCGGCCTACTCTATGCGGCCTATGCCGGGCGCGCCTACTGGGCCATGGCCGGACTGGCGGTCGTCGCGCTGGTTGCCGGGCTCGGCCTGCTGCGACTGTCGCGGCAGGACGGCCTTGCCTGACCACGGTCGGAGATGGAGTAGATCCGCAATCCGGCGTCAGCCGGCGCCGGGCACGCTGCGATCGAAGCCGACGTAGACCTCGAACTCGGCCGGCCGCGATCCCTCCGGCAAGGCGAACGAGATCGTGCGTACCGCCGAGAAGTACCCGATCGGCTTTTCCACGGCGATGTCGACATCCACCCGGACCTTGTCAGTCAGGATCTTCTCGCGCTTGGCGTCGGTGACGAACACGTTGACGGGCAGCGTCACGCGCCCCGTCCGTCCCTTGGGCCCCAGCAGCACGCGGCCGGAGAAGCCGTACTTGACCGTGATGCGGCCCGGTTCGATCTGGCACTCGCGCGCCGTCTTCGTGATCTCGCCGCGATGCATCACCGCCATCCCGTCGCCGACCTTGCCCGGCTCGTAGATGGTCACGTAGCCCTCGCGCGACCAGGGCTGGAAGCGCGGGCAGCCGTGGGCGACGTCGAGGCCGATGCTGCCCGTGGTGCCGGAGTCGGTCTTGGCCGCCTGCAGCAGGCCGTCCTCGCTGACGGTGGCCACCTCGGTCTTGGCCTTCTCGCCGCCGCCGAACCAGCCGCTGCCGATGCCCGACGTCAGTGACGAGGCGCTGCTGCATCCGCCGAGCGCAGCCGCGAGTGTCGCGACAAGCGCGGTCCCCGCCACCCCGATTGATCTACGTCCCGATTGCGTCACGACGCCCTTGTCCGAACACTTGCCCGGTCTCTTGCGGACCGTTATTCCCTACGCCACCGAGCCTTATTCGGCACATCTGGCCATCCGTCCGGCGAATCGACAGTAGCATCCGTTGCGGACGACGGCCATGGCCAGGGCGGCGAACCTAAAGTGAACACGCGAGCGCCAACCTCTTCCATGGCTCATCCCAACTCCACC
Source organism: Hyphomicrobiaceae bacterium (assembly GCA_035253505.1). Classification (GTDB taxonomy): domain Bacteria; phylum Pseudomonadota; class Alphaproteobacteria; order Rhizobiales; family Hyphomicrobiaceae; genus AWTP1-13. The sequence continues at coordinate 3,313 of DATFCC010000202.1, read as the reverse complement.
GCCCCTGTGCAACGACCCGCTCTCAAGATCCTGCTGGCGGCGCCGCGCGGCTTCTGTGCTGGGGTCGACCGGGCGATCAAGATCGTCGAATTGGCGTTGCAGAAGTTCGGGGCGCCCGTCTACGTGCGCCACGAAATCGTGCATAACCGCCACGTTGTGGACAGCCTCAAGGCCAAAGGTGCCGTTTTTGTGGAAGAGCTGGACGAGATCCCCGATACGGACGCCCCCGTGATCTTTTCAGCACACGGGGTGCCGTTGTCGGTGCCGGCCGCCGCCAAGGCGCGCCGCATGTTCTTCCTCGACGCAACCTGCCCCCTCGTCTCCAAGGTGCACGCGGAAGCACGCACCCATCACGAAGCGGGCCTAGAGATCGTGCTGATCGGGCATGCCGGCCATCCCGAGGTGGTGGGCACGCTCGGGCAACTCCCGCCCGGCGCCGCAACCCTGGTCGAGACCATCGAGGATGCGCGCAACGTCGAGCCGCGCGATCCCCGCCGCCTCGCCTACATCACGCAGACTACGCTGTCGGTCGACGACACGGCTGCCATCGTCGCCGTGCTCAAGGCGCGCTTCCCGGACATCGTCGGCCCGCGCAAGGAGGACATCTGCTACGCGACCACCAACCGCCAGGAGGCGGTGAAAGCGATCGCCGGCCGATGCGACGCCCTGATCGTGGTCGGCGCCCCCAACAGCTCCAACTCCCTGCGCCTCGTCGAGGTGGCCGAACGCGCCGGATGCGCCAAAGCGCTCCTCGTACAGCGCGCTGCCGACATTCCCTGGAGCCGGCTCGCCGGCATCGGCACGCTCGGCATCACCGCCGGCGCATCGGCGCCCGAACTGCTGGTCGACGAGATCGTCGACGCCTTCCGCGAGCACTTCGACGTATCGGTCGAAAGCGTGGTGACGCGTGAGGAGCGGATCGCCTTCAACGTTCCGCGCGAGTTGCGCGAAGCGGGCGTCGCCTGATCCAACCTCCACGGGGCGCGACGCATGGCGGTCTACACCGAGGTCTCCGACGACGAGCTGGCGGCGTTCATCGCCAGCTACGATGTCGGCGCGCTTCTGTCCTACAAGGGCATCGCCGAGGGCGTGGAGAACACCAACTACCTCCTGCACACCGGCAAGGGGCCGTTCTTCCTCACGCTCTATGAGAAGCGGGTGGCGCCCGCCGACCTGCCCTTCTTCCTCGGGCTCATGGAGCATCTGTCGCGGGCCGGCATCAACTGTCCCACGCCCGTGCGTGACGCCGGCGGCCGCGTGCTGCGCACGCTGGCCGGCAAGCCGGCGGCGCTGGTGACCTTCCTGGAAGGTGTGTGGATCAGAAGGCCGCAGCCGCGCCACTGCGGCGCCCTGGGGCATGCAATGGCGTCGCTGCACGTCGCCGGGCAGAGCTTTGCCATGCACCGCGCCAACGCGCTGGGCGTCGGCGGATGGCGGCCGCTCTACGAGCGCTTTCGCTCGCGCGCCGACGAGATCTCGCCCGGCCTCGGCGCCGTCATCGAGCAGGAGCTCGATGACCTGGAATCCCGCTGGCCGGCCGACCTCCACCACGGCGTCATCCACGCCGACCTCTTTCCCGACAACGCCTTCTTCCTCGGCGACAATCTCTCCGGCGTCATCGACTTCTACTTCGCCTGCAACGACGCGCTGGCTTATGACGTCGCCATCGCTCTCAATGCCTGGTGCTTCGAGAGCGACCATTCCTTCAACGTGACGAAGGGGCAGGCCCTGCTCAAGGGCTACCAGGCCGTGCGCCCGCTCGAGCCGGCGGAGTGCAAGGCGCTGCCGCTGCTGGCGCGCGGGGCGGCCCTGCGCTTCCTGCTGACGCGCGCCTACGACTGGCTGCACACCGACGCGCAGGCCCTCGTCAGTCGCAAGGACCCGCTCGAATATCTGCGAAGGCTCAAGTTCCACCGCAGCATCAGGTCGGCCAGCGAGTACGGCCTGGAGGCGGCACTGTGACGGCATCGGCGGCGGGCGCCCGACCCGAGGTGACGGTCTATACGGACGGTGCCTGCTCCGGCAATCCGGGACCAGGCGGCTGGGGAGCGATCCTGGTCTCGGGCCGGCACCGCAAGGAGATCAGCGGCGGCGAAGCGCTCGCCACCAACAACCGCATGGAGCTGATGGCGGCCATCTCGGCGCTCGAGGCGCTGAAAAAGCCCTCCCGCGTCGACCTGCATACGGACTCCGAATATCTGCGCAACGGCATCAACACCTGGATCCACGGCTGGAAGCGCAACGGCTGGCGCACCTCGGCCAGGCAGCCCGTCAAAAACGTGGAGCTGTGGCAGCGGCTGGACCAGGCACAGCAGCGCCACGAGGTGCACTGGCACTGGGTGCGCGGTCACGCCGGCCACACCGAGAACGAGCGCGCCGACGAGCTGGCGCGCCAGGGCATGGCTCCATTCCTGAAGCGATGAGCGACGGCGCGCTCACTGGTAGCCGAACACCTGGATCATGGCCGGGCCCAGGATCACCACGAACAGCACCGGCAGGAAGAAGATGATCATCGGCACGGTCAGCTTCGGCGGCAGGGCGGCGGCCTTCTTCTCGGCCTCGGCCATGCGCATGTCGCGGTTCTCGCGCGCCATGACGCGCAGCGCCTGCCCGACGGGGGTGCCGTAGCGCTCGGCCTGGATCAGCGCGGTGGCCACCGCCTTGATACCGGGGATGCCGGTGCGCTTGCCTAGGTTCTCGAAGGCCTGGCGCCGGTCCTGCAGGTAGGACAGCTCGGCCGTGGTCAGCGAGAGCTCCTCCGCCAGCTCCAGCGACTGCGCGCCGACCTCGCCCGACACCTTCTGGAAGGCGGCCTCGATCGACATGCCCGACTGCACGCAGATGAGGAGCATGTCGAGCGCATCGGGGAAGGCACTCTTGATCGACGACTGGCGCCGCTGCACCAGGTTCTCGACGAACATGTTGGGCAGGTAGAAGCCGATGTAGCCGGCGACCAGCGCCAGGCCGACCTTCACGAGCGGCGGGTACTCGTAGTCGGCGATCAGGAACAGATACACCAGCGCGACAATGGCGATCATGATGGGAACCGCCACGCGGAAGAACATGTAGGTCACGAGCGGCGCCTGTCCGCGCAGTCCGGCCATCTTCAGCTTGTCGCGTACTTCCTCCGTCTCGAACATGCTGCGCAGGTTGAAGCGGTCGACGATGTCCTGCATGAAGCCCTTGGGTGTGATGCGCAGGCGTCCCTGGCCATCCTTCTTGGCGAGATCGGCGAGGCGGGAGGCGCGCATCTTCTCGCGCTCGGTGGCCATCACCTGCATGCGCGAGCTCAACCGGTCGCGCGAAAGCACGG
>DATFCC010000201.1:0-11929 GCA_035253505.1 Hyphomicrobiaceae bacterium | reverse complement strand
GACGGCGGCCGAGGGCATCAACCGCGGCGATACGCGGGGCACGCTGGCGGTGGGCAAGGTTGCGGACGTCCTGGTGGTGGACGGGTCCGTCGCCGAGGACGTGCGCGTGCTGCGTGACAAGCGCAACATCAAGTGGATGTTCCAGGCGGGCCGCGAGGTAGCGCTGGCGCCGAACCGGGGGATATTCGGTCCGGAATTCAAAGCCATTGAATGGCTGGACAAGCCGCTGGGTGGAGGCGACTCCGGTTGCAGCCGCAGGGCGGCGAGCCGGCCATGAAGACCGCCGATGGCGAAGCCCTCCTTGCCGGCACCGATTGCGTTTTTGTCGACGCGCGGCTGATAGACGGGATCAAGGACGAGCCGGTCGACCGCGGCTTCGTCAGGGTGCGCGCGGGGCGCTTTGCGGAAGCCGGGGCCATGTCCGCCTACCGCAAGGCGGGCGATGGCGAGCACGTCGTCGACCTGGCGGGACACACGCTCCTGCCCGGGCTGATCGACTGCCACGTGCATTTCGTCTACAGCGGCTTTCGCAGCCTCGAGGAGATCGACCGCTGCCCGGTCGAGACCGCTGCGATCAACGGCGTCGTCAACGGCGGCCTGATGCTCGATGCGGGCTACACGACGGTGCGCGACGTCGGCACCATCGGCAACGTTGCCGTGGCGGTGCGCGACGCCATCGCGGCGGGCAAGGTGCGCGGCCCCCGCGTGATCGCGTCCGGCCAGATCATCGGCCCAACCAGCGGCATGATCGATACGCTGCCCAGCCACTGGAGCACGTCGAGCGGGCTCGGCGTGTGCGTCGACGGACCCGAGGCGATCGTCAAGGAGGTTCGCCGGCAAATCAAGAACGGCGTCGACAACATCAAGCTCGGCGCGAGCGGCGTCGAGGTCGGCCGCTATGCCTACACCTGGATGACGACGCTCAGTGCCGAGGAGATCGCCGCCGCGGTGGCCGAGGCGCATCGGTGGGGCCGGACGGTGGCCATCCACTGCCAGTCGTTCGATGCCGCCAAGTTCGCGCTGCGCGCGGGCGCGGATACGATCGAGCATGGCACACGCCTCGACGACGAGGCGCTGGCGCTGTTCTCCAAGTCGCGCACGGCGCTGATACCGACGCTCTCCACCCTATTCAGCGTGCTGGAGCTGGGGGAAACCCTCAATCTCATGCCGAAGCAGCGGGCGGAGATGGCCGTCAACAAGGACCACTGGCTCTCGGCGGTGGCGCGCGCCCATGCCGCCAACGTGCCGATCGGCGCAGGCTCCGATATCGGCAACCGCTATCCGCACGGCCGCAACGCGCGGGAGATCGAATTTCTGGCCCGCGCCGGACTGTCGCCCATGCAAGCGATCAAGGCCGCGACCGGCACGGCGGCGCGCATTCTCGGTAAGGAGGGGAGCATCGGCGCACTCACCCCGGGTGCCTATGCCGATCTCCTGGTGGTGGATGGCAACCCCCTCGAGGACGTGCGCATGCTCGGCGAGCCCGAGCGTATCCGCCTGGTCATGCTGGAGGGCCGCGCCGTTGCCGGCCGCACGATCGATCCGTCACGGCGGCCAGCCCCGTTCCCCGTGACGCTCTGGCAGCCGCGCGAGCCGGCCGTGCGCTGATCCCCTCTGGTCAGGCCGGCATGCCGGCAGGCGATCGGCTGCGGCGGAGGTATTGCCCGTGGCCGACCGCATCGGCGCACAATTGCTCGTCGCGATAGGCGAAGCGCCCGCGGACCATGGTGTGGATCACCTTCCCCTTGAACCGCCATCCGTCATAGATCGAAAACCCTGCATCGGAATGCATGCCGGCATTGCCGGCAGTCCACGACTTCTCGAGATCGACGATGGCAAAGTCCGCATCGCGCCCGACGGCGATGGCGCCCTTGTTCTGACAGCCCATCGCGCGCGCGGGATTGTGGCTCAGGACGCGCGCGATCAGGTCCAGCGGCAGCCCGCGCTTGTGGTACCCCTCCGCGAGCAGAACGGGCAGCAGGGTCTGCAGGCCGGGGAACCCGGGCGAGGCCTTCCAGATCCCGCCCGCCTTCGCCCTAACGTGCCGGTGCACGTGATCGGTGGCGACCACGTCGATCTTGCCCGCTTTCAGGGCCGCCCATAGCGCCTCGACGTCACGCGCCGTCCGGACCGGGGGCCCGACCTTGGCGATGTCGCCGCCTTTCCAGTCGATGGTGTGCGTGAGGTAGTGCGTGCATGTCTCGATCGTCATGTCGGTGCCGAGGCCACGTTGCGCCAGCGCCGCCTCGAGCGCGGCCTCCGAAGTACAGTGCACCATGTAGACCGGAGCGCCCGCCTGGCGGGCGAGCGTGGCGACCCGATGCACGGCCTCAGCCTCCACGAAGGGAGGCCGCGAGTCGTTCCAGGCGGCCAGGCCACCCTTTCCCTCGGGATCTTTCGCCATGGCCCGGCGCCCCAGGATCCAGGCGACCTCGATGTTCTCGCAGTGGGGGCAGAGAACGCCCTGCGATTGCGCGACCGCCTCGGCGAGGCGGAACAGGAAGCCGTCATCGATGTCGGGCAGGCCGATGCGCAGCCCTTCCCCGCCGCGGCTGTACATGAAGATCTTGAAGGAGGGGATGCCGTACGCTTTTGCATAATCCGGCACGCCGGCAAGCTGCTCTTCCGTCGAGATCACGAGGTGGAAACCGAAATCGACGCGGCTTCCGGCAGCGGTGACGGAGCAGACCTCGTCGATGAGGGCTTGCTCGAACGGCTTGCCGGAGATCAGGTAGGACAGGAACGTGGTCGCGCCGCCGGCGGCAGCGGCGGCCGACTCGGTCTCGGCATCGCTGGCGGCGCGCGGCCTGCTGATATCTGAGCCGTGTCCAAGATGGATGTGTGCATCGATGACGCCCGGCATCACCACGAGACCCTTGAGGTCGACGGCCTCCGCCGCGGCGAGCGCACCCGGAGCGGCGATGGCGGCGATACGCCCGCCCGCAATGCCGATATCGGCCTCGGCGACGGCGCCATCCGGAAGGACCGCCTTGCCACCGCGCAGCACCGTATCGAGCACACCTGCAGCCATCGCCTGTCCTTCGCCTTGTCGCAATTTGCCTACGATTTTACGGCGCTCGGCGATGTATGATCGGGCTGAGCCCGCGCATGACGACATCGCGCGGGGTGATGTCCGGCGCCACCGGTATCGCTAGCACCACCTCGTCGACATCGCACGGCTCCAGCGCCCTGATCTGCTCCGCAATTTCCGCATAGTTGCCGCAGAATGCAAATCGGCTGACGATCTCATCTGGAATGAGCCGCGCGAAATCGGCTTCCGCGCGGCCGTGCTGGCCGAAGTCGTAGGCCTCTTTGACGCGCGCTGCGACCTGCCGGGTCTGCGCGTCGATCGGCCCCGGAATATGGCGCAGGATCGCGCGCGCGACATTGAACTTCACGGCCTGGCGGGTTGGATGGCAGGCCGCCCACACCGCGGCTTTCACGCTGCCGCCCCTGCGCCCCGCGGCGCGCTCGCCCTCGCGCACGATGCGGACCGCCTCGCCAATGAGGTCCGGCGCGATGCCGTTCATCAGAATGACGCCGTCGGCAATCCTGCCTGCCAGATCGAGCATCTTCGGGCCCGTGGCCGCGACATAAATCGGCACGCTTGGCCCGACATGGTGAAGCCGCGCCGTCTTGCCATCGCCGAAAGAGACGGCCTCGCCGGCCATCAGCTTGCGGCAGAGTGCCACCGTCTCCGCCAGGGCCGACATCCTGGCAGGCTCGAGGTTCATGACCTTGAGCGCGCTGTCGCCGACGCTGATGCCGAGCGAGGCCCGCCCTCCGCTCAGCTCGGCGAGTGTGGAGAAGGCCGCCGCGGTCACTGTCGGATGTCGCGTCAGGGGGTTGGTGACGGCGGTGCCCAAGCGGACCCGTTCGGTTGAAACCGCAAGCGCGCCCAGCAGCGTATAGACTTCGTGGAACAGGAGGTGGGAGTCGAGCACCCAAAGTGTCGAGTAGCCCAAATCATCGGCCAGTTTGGCGCTCGCGATGATGCCGGCGGGCGCCTCGTTGGGGTAGATGCCGAGACTGATCTTCACGACGGCACTCCGGTGCACGTTGCAGTGGCTCGAAGCGCTAGGCAAAGATCTCGCCGAGCGCCTTGATCGTGTTGAGCGCCCTCGCCTGCTCCAGACCCGGCCATTGTACACGCATGATGAAATGATTGACGCCCAGTAGCGCGCGATAGCGCTGGATCTCGTCCTTCACGAACGCCTTGTCGCCGATGATGAAGCGGTCCTTGACGAACTCCTCGAAGGGCTGCTGGAACGACTCTGCACCCTTCGACTGCTTGTCGAGACCCCACGACGAGTAGGCGCCGTACTTGTACTGGAGTGCGGCCTTGCATTCCTCGAGCGCCCTGGCGTTCGTCGACCCGACATAGCACTCGCGCGTGATCGGCGCGTCCGCCGGAAACTCCTTTCCCGCTTCCGCCAGCAGACTCCGATACATGGCCATTTGCGGCACCACCACGCTCAGATGCGCGAAGTTGGTGATGAGCCACGCGTCTCCGAGGCGCGCGGCACGCTTGACTGCCGCATCCACCACGGCCGCCAGCCAGATCGGGGGGCCACCCTTGCGCTGCGGCTTCAGGCCGATCCCCAGATCGCGGATCTGGAAGCTCTTTCCGGTATGCGTGATCCTGTCCTCGGTCCACAGCCTGCGCATGATCTCGATGCTCTCGTCCATGCGCTGCGCCCGCTCCTTGAGCGGCACGTTGAAGGTCTGGAACTCGGCGTCGCGATAGCCCACGCCGATGCCCAGCACGTAGCGGCCGCCCGACAGAAGGTCGAGCGTCACCGCGTCCTCGGCAACATGCACGGGATTGAGCAGCGGCATGATGAGGATGTTGGTGCCGATCGTCATGCCCTCCGCATCGCGCAAGAGGTAGGACAGCATGGGAATCGGCGCCAGCATCTGCATGGGTTGGGTAAGGTAGTGATGCGGGACCCAGAGCGAGGAGAAACCGCTCTGGCGCGCCACCCGCACCTGCTCGCTCATATCCTTGAGGGCTGCGGAAACGTCAACGCCCGGCGGGAACTGCGTGCCGATATAGAGTCCCACTCTCTGCATGATCACCACCTCTCACGTTGTTCTTGCCCGGAGTTCGCGCCTTTGTGGCCCCGGGCTCACTGATTTGCGAGCTCGAAGGCCACCTCTGCCAGGATGCGCGCACCGGCGGCAGCGTCGTCCGGCGTGATGCTCTCTGCTTCGTTGTGGCTGATGCCATCCTTGCAGGGGATGAAGATCATGCCTGTGGGACAGACATAGTGCAGATAGCGCGCGTCATGGCCCGCAGGCGACTGCAGGTGCATGTGCGAGATGCCGAGCCGCTCCGCCGAGCCGGCAATGCGCGCGCGCATCTCTTCTGGAAACTGCAGGGGCGCATCGTACAGCAGCTCCCTCACGGCGACGCTGCACTTTCCTCGCGCTGTCTCGCATATGCCTGCGATTGCGTCACCCAGCCGCCCGATGACCTCTGCCTCGTCGTGCCTGAGGTCGATGGAAAAGTGCACGCGTCCCGGCACGACGGATGGCGCATTCGGTGTCACCTCGAACATCCCGATCGTGAAGCGCACGGTATCGGCCTCATCCCACATCGCCTTCTGCAGCGCGTCAACAACGGCCACCGCACTGGTGAGGGCATCGCGGCGGGCGCGGCGCGGCGTCGTACCGGCGTGGCTCTCCTCGCCGATGACATCGACGCGAAAGGTGCGCTTGCCCTGGATTCCGGAGACCACGCCGGCAGTGCAGCCTCGGTCCTGCAGGGCCCTGCCCTGCTCGATGTGCGCCTCCAGAAAACCGGCGACCGGAAAGCCCAGGGGGCGGCGCGCGATCCCCGCATCCGCATCGAGAACCGCCTTGAGCGCGGTCTCGACCGTGACCCCGCCACGATCCTTGACCGGCAGGATGTCGGCCAGCTTTCGCTTGCCCGTGAAGACGGCCGAGCCCATCATGCCCGGAGCGAAGCGCGACCCTTCCTCGTTCGTCCAGGCTACGACCTCGATTGTCCGGCGCGGCCGCTCCGAATGCCCGGAGATGGCCTGCACCGCCTCCAGTGCGGCCAGCACGCCGTAAGCGCCATCGAACTTGCCGCCGGTCGGCTGGCTGTCGAGGTGCGAGCCGATCAGCAGCGGCGGCAGGCCCGGCTCGCGGCCCTCCAGAGCCAGGAACAGGTTCGCAGCCGCATCCGTCGATGGCACCAGGCCGATGCTTCTCGCCCAGTCCACCAGCGTCGCCCTGGCCGCGATCTCCTCCCCCGACAGAGCCTGCCGGCACACGCCGCCCTTGCTGGTCGCACCGAACCTCGCGAGGTCCATCAACCTTTGCCAGAGGCGATGGCCATCGATAAGTCGAGAGATTCCGGCGGGCATTGCTGTTCCTTTTGGCCTCGCGATCCGCGCAGCATAGATCGGGCTGTCCATCCCGGCGAGGCGCCCTGGCAGCGACACGGGTCTTGCCCGCGTGCGCCGCACACACATCTCCCCATGCTCGCCCCGCCGGGAAAAGTGCGCTAAGAGCAAGGCAGCTCACCGACACCGGAGTGGCAACCGATGCAAATCGAAATCGAATATTGCGGTCAGTGAAATTATGAGCCGCGCGCCCGTGAGGCGGCGAACCTCATCCTGAAAGCCCGGCCGGATGCACAGGTGGCGCTACGCCGCTCGGGCGGCGGCGCCTTCGAGATTCGTGTCGGCGACCGTATCGCCTACTCCAAGCGGGCAACCGGGCGCTTTCCAACGGACGCCGAGCTTGCCGAAATCGTGCGTTGAGAGTTTGGCGGGTGCGCCAAGCGGGAGCACCCTGCCGGCGCTTAGTGGCACTACCCGCCGGCAGGGGCGAGCCCAGGGGTTGACTAGAAACACCCGGCTCTATCCCCGCGCGATCCGAGCGCGGAGATCTCGTCAGTCCAAAGTCTGGGCCATTGAATAGCCCGCATGCGCCGCGCGGATGCCACGGGCACGGCTATCGTGCACCGACGCTCCTTGAACGGCAAGACCAATGAGGTTCCCGACGGCTACAAGGCTGTTGGGTCTGCCGACACGGGCCACAAGTCGCCTATGCCAATCCCAAACCATCGATGAGGCGACGCAGCCCACGGATTGAGCGCCGCGTCGTGGCCGGCGGCTCCGAGGAAGCGTGGGTTTCGATGGTCAGCACCAGGGGCGAGGCATGCGCCGGCAGGGTCGCGGCGAGCAGAGAGGCGAACGGCATATCGCCCTCGCCGACGGCCACGTAGCGCCGCTCCGCATTGGCGTAGTCCTTGAAATGAATGATGTCGGTGTCGGGGAGCAGCCGCGCGAGATCATCGCTCGACGGCGGCCGGCCCCGGCGAAAGGCATTGGCGATGTCCGGCAGGGCTCTCAGTCGCGGATGGCGATAGGCCCTCAGCAAGGCCTCGAGTCCGGTGAGGTCGACGATGTTGCAGACGCCTTCGTTCTCGACATGCAGCTTCATGTCGAATTTCTCCGCCAGCGCCAGCAGCTCGCCGATGGGTTCGCACAAATCTTCGACCTGGTATCCATCGTAGGCGAGGAAGCTGAAGATGCGAAGGTTGCGCGCCCCGAGCATCTCGGCGGCCTCGAAAGCCTGCAGGTAAACCGCGCCAGGCGCGTGATCTCCCAGCTCGAAGCCGAATTGATCACCCTTGCTGCCCGCGGCTTTGCCCGGCGGGCTCCACTTCAGAAGCGGCGTGCAGATGCACGACACCGAGAGCCCGGCGGCACGCACGCGCTGTGAGGCGTCTGCCAGCTCGTCGCGCGAGAGTGCCAGAGCATTGCGGCCATCGATGACGCGCAGATCGATCGTGTCGAGGCCTTCCATGCGGGCGAAGGACAGTCCCTCGTCCAGGGACGGCGATACCTCATCGGTGATCAGGCTGATGGTGAGTTCCGAGCGCCGCATGGGTCCACCGGCCGGGATATTCGACACGGGTGGGAACGTGCCACCGCGAGCCGGTTGCGCGCAAGTCCTGCGCGCGATCGGGACGACCGCGCGGACGTTCGCGGCGGACCAAGCTTTGGACGATAGGAAGACCTGCGGCCATTGCCACCGGCGCGCACCTGTGGCACCGAATGCATCCACAAAGCATCGATGCATCAGGGTGGGAAATGACCAAGACAACGGATCGGGCAGCAAGCGCCAAGGCTTCCAGCGGCGCGCTTGCCGGCGTGAAGATCGTGGACCTCACGCGGGTGCTCGGCGGCCCGTTCGCAACGCAACTGCTTGCCGATCACGGCGCCGATGTCATCAAGCTCGAGCCACCCATGGGGGACGAGGTCCGCGATTGGGGACCTCCGTTTCATGACGGCGACGCCTCCTATTACATCGGCATCAACCGCAACAAGCGCTCGATCGGCGTCGACCTGTCCCAGCCGGCCGGCCGCGAGGTGCTGCTGAAGCTGCTCGAAGGCGCCGACGCGCTGATCGAGAATTTCAAGCCCGGCTCCATGGAAGCCTGGGGCATCGGCTACGGCGATCTGAAGAAGCGCTTCCCGAAGCTCGTCTACTGCAAGATATCCGGCTTCGGCGCCGACGGGCCGCTCGGCGGGTTTCCGGGCTACGACGGCATCGTCGGCGCGATGACCGGCCACTACAGCGTCAACGGCTCGCAGGAGTCGGGGCCGACGCGGCTCGGGCTGCCCGTGGTCGACATCTCGATGGGCCTCTATTGCGTCATCGGCATCCTGATGGCGATGCATGAGCGAAGCCGGTCCGGCGAGGGCCAGCAGATCGAGGTGACGCTCTACGACGCGGCGCTGTCCCTGATGCACCCGCACTTCCCGAACTTCTTCCTGTCCGGAAAGACGCCGCAGCTCACCGGCAACCAGCACGCCAACTTGGTGCCCTACGGCATGTTCGACACCAGGACGTGCAAGATCATGATCGGCGCCGGCAACAACCGCGCCTTCAGGAAGGTCTGCGAGCTGCTGGGCCGGCCCGAGCTCGCCGACGACCCTCGCTTCAAGACCAACGGCGACCGCCAGAACAACCGCGAAGCGTTGAACGAGGTGCTGAACGCCAAGCTTGCCCAGGTCGATGGCGTCACCTTCTCGCTGGAGCTTCTCAAGGCCGGCCTCCCGTGCGGCCCGATCCTCGACACCAAACAGGTGCTCGAGGGCGAGCATGTCAAGGCGCGCGGCTCGATCGTCGAGAAGGACTGGTACAAGGGCATCCGCACCCCGGTTCGCCTGTCGCGGACGCCGGGCAGCCTGAAGTCGACGCCACCCAAGTTCTCGCAACACGCACGCGAGGTGCTGCGCGAGCATGGCTTCGACGATGCCGCCATCGAGAGGCTCGCCTCCTCCGGCATCGTGGTCGAGAAGCGGCGGGCCGGCTGAGCGCGGCGGTCGGCGCGCGCGGCTTGGTGGGCCTGAGAAGCTGCTTGCCTTCCGGCCGGTGCCTGGGAGACCCTGCCATGTGCCCTGCATTGGTGACGGTCGCTGCCCAATGCCTGATGGGAAGGCAGGTGCCGCGGCGGCCTCACTTGTCGAGCCAGGCCTGCTCCATGCGCCAGCTGTTGTAGAGCGAGTTGTTGTGGCTGGTGACGCCCTTCACGTACGAGTGCCAGCAGGTGGCGGCGCGGTTGTGCAGGATGATCGGGCGGGCCACGTCGGCAGCGATCTTGCGCTCGGCCTCCCACAGGATCTGCCGCCGCTTCTCCGGATCGGTTTCCCGTGACTGCGCAAAGATCAGCTTGTCGACCTCCTCGTTGCAGTAGCCGGTATAGTTGCGGTCGGACTTGCACGTGTAGTTTTCGACCATGTTCACGTCAGGATCGTCGACGCCGACGCCGGTAGTGTTGAGGCCGATGGCGTAGTCCTTGCGCTGCACCTTGGAGTGCCAGATGGTGGTGTCGATCACCTCCAGCTCGCCCTCGATATGGATCTTCTTCATCTGGTCGATGAAGATGACGGCGGGATCGCGATAGAGCGGAATGTTGCGGGTCGAGACCTTGACCTTGAGCGGATTGGCGGCGCTGTAGCCCAGCCCCTCCATGATCTTGCGCGCCTCCTCCTGGTTCTTGGCGACGTCGGGGTTGTAGCCGGGCACCTTGGCCAGCTCGCCGTCGGGCATCGCCCACTTGCCCTCCGGGCCCGGCAGCATGACGAGGCCGATCATCGACTTGCCTTCCGCCAGGATGGTGTTGAAGGCCGTCCGGTCGAGCGCCAGCGCCATCGCCTTGCGCACCTCGAGCTTGTCGAACGGCGGGGCGGCCGGATTGACGATCATGTTGATGGTGTTGTTGGAGGGCACGAACTGACACACCGCGCTCGGCACCTTCGCCGTAACGTCCTTGAGACCCGCGACCGTCACATCCGAAACGAAGGTGAGGTCCACGTCGCCGGCCATGAATGCAAGGAGGCGCGTGGAGCGGTTGTCGATCACGCGGTAGTCGATGCGGTCGAGCCGCGGCAGCCCCTTCTTGAAGTAGTCCGGGTTCTTCACCAGCGAGACGATGTCGCCGCGCTTGAACTCGGCCACCTTGAAGGGGCCGGTGCCGACCGGCTTGGCACGCATGTCACGCTGCGGGACATGGCAGGGATAGACCGGCGAGTAGCCCGATGCGAGCAGGGCCAGGAAGGACGGCTGCGGCGCCTTGAGCTCGAAGGACACCTCGTGGTCGCCGTTGGTCGTGATGGCGGAAACGTTGTGATACCAGACGCGGCGCGGGTTCTTGCGGAAGTCTTCGGCGTCGACGAGACCGGAGACGAGATCGAAGGTGCACTTGACATCCTTGGCCGTGAACGGCTTGCCGTCGTGCCACTTCACGCCCTCCGCCAGTTTGAAGGTGATCCGCGTCCTGGCGGCGTCCCATGACCAGCTCAGAGCCAGGTCAGGCACGATGGTGTCGATGGAGGACTCGAGCTTGGTCTGGTCGTACACCACCAGGTTGTTGAACACCGGCATGAACGGGAACACGGTCGAGATCGTCGCCTCCTCGTGGATGGAGGCGCTCGGCGGGTTGTCCCAGATATAGGAGCGCAGCGTGCCGCCCTGCTTCTGCGCGGCGGCGGGGACGGCACTCGCCAAGGCGGCAATCGCGCCAACGATGAGCGATAGTGAACGAAAGGCGGGCATGCGCCGGCGTCTCCTCGATAGGTCGTGGTTATATACTTTTGATCCGAAGACCCTAGCATCTGGCATCCGGCGGACAAGCAATGTGCGGGCATGGGAGCTGTGCCGCGCGAGGTCTGGGGAGGCAGGCCGGAGGTTGCAAGCCGCTCATGGCGCGTGCCAGTGTGCTGTGGTCGCGCCTCGTCGCCGGCATCCCATGCCTTCCTTTCGCGCCAGGACCCCATGCCCCTCGTCGAGCTTCTGGCCCCCGCCGGCCATCGGCGCCTTCCCTGGAAGAACGGTCGCGGCGAGCTCGTCGTCATCGACGGCGAAGGCGGCGAAAACGGGCAGAACATGAGCGTTGCCTGGCACTTCGGACGCACCGCCATCATCGAGGAAGGCCCGTTCTCCGACTATACGGGCTACGAGCGGCTGCAGGTGGTGACCAGGGGCGCGGGACTCGTGCTCATTGCACCCGACCACGAGATCGATCTGCGCCTGCCCATGCTTCCCCGCCGCTACGACGGCGGCGTGCCGATCCGCACGCGACTCGAGAGAGGCCCTGTGGAGGTGGTGAACCTGATTGCCGACCGTGCGCGCTTCGATATCGACCTGCGTGTGGGCAAGGCAGGCGCGGAGATGCTCTGCGAGCGTGGCCGGCACATCCTGTATGCCCCGGCCGGCGCGGCGCAGGTCGCAGTCGACGGGCGCGCCTACGCACTCATGCACGATCACGCGTTGCGCGTGCGCACCGATGCAGGGGCAAATGTCGCCGTGCGCGACGGCCAAGTCATCCTCGGCTCGGTCCACGACAAGCCGTAGGCCAATTCGCGACATGCGAGGGCGCGAGCAGGAGGAGCAACCTCATCCA
>DATFCC010000200.1:0-2176 GCA_035253505.1 Hyphomicrobiaceae bacterium | reverse complement strand
GCCTGGCGCCGGTGACGCCACCTCTGCCCCTGAGCCGGCGATGACAATGCCGCCGGCAAGTGCGAGGATCGCTACCGGCACGCGGGCGCTTCGAGGCAAACTGCAATGTCGCAAGGTCATCTCGATGGCCGCGCAGTGGTATTCATTCACGGCATCGGCGGCAGTGCACGCGCATGGTCCGGCCAGGTGGCAAGCTTCCTCGCCGCAGGCTTCGCTCCCGTGGCCGTCGACCTGCCGGGCTATGGAGGCCGGCCGCCGGTCTCGGCACTCGATTTCGAGGGCATGGCCGAGGACGTGGAGGACTTCATGGCGGCGGGCGGCATTCTCCGGCCCGTGCTCGTTGGCCACTCGATGGGGGGCATGGTGGCCCAGACACTGCTGCGGCGACGACCGGAAGGCTACGCGGCGGCGGTCCTCGCCTGCACGAGCCCCGCATTCGGCAGCGCCGACGGCGCGTTCCAGCGCAAGTTCGTGGCCGATCGGCTGGGTGCCCTCGACGCCGGGGAGACCATGGCCGAGCTGGCGCCGCGCATGGTCGAGCGCATGATCGGACCGCGGCCGGATGCGGCGGGGCGCGCGCATGCCGTCGATGTGATGCGCCGCGTTCCCGCCGACACCTACCGCGCCGCCGTGCGCTGCCTCGTGACCTTCGACGAGCGAGCCAACCTGGCCCGCATCACAACGCCCGTGCTGTGCCTCGCCGGCGAGAACGACCCCAACGCGCCGCCGCCGGTGGTGGAACGGATGGCAGCCAGGATCGCCGCCGCCGAGTATGTCTGCCTTCCCTCGGTCGGGCACCTTCCCAACCTCGAGGCTCCCGTCGCGTTCAACCAAGCCGTGCTGGGCTTCCTCTCGAAGGTGACATCGCGCCCATGAATACACGCGACCTGCCAAACGACGATGCACCGATGTTCGACCCGGCCGCCTTCCGCCTGAGCCGGGACGAGGCCGAGATCA
Source organism: Hyphomicrobiaceae bacterium (assembly GCA_035253505.1). Taxonomy (GTDB): domain Bacteria; phylum Pseudomonadota; class Alphaproteobacteria; order Rhizobiales; family Hyphomicrobiaceae; genus AWTP1-13. The sequence goes on along the minus strand of DATFCC010000200.1, from coordinate 1,219 downwards.
TCGAGGCGACCCGCCGTTTCGGGGCGCAGGTCGCCGCGCCGCGCGCCGCCCGCCACGATCGCGAGGCCACATTCCCGATCGAGAACTTCCGCGACATGCACCCGGAGGGGCTGCTCTCCATCTGCGTGCCGAAGGAGGATGGGGGCCTGGGCGCCAGCTACCGCACCTATTGCCTGGCGGCGGCGGAGCTCGGCCGCTACTGCGGCGCCACCGCCCTCTCCTGGAACATGCACGTCTCCTCCACGCTGTGGACCGGTGCCCTGGCCGACGACCTGATGATGACGGTGGAGGAGCGCGCCGAGCACAACGAGCGGCGGCGCCTGCACTACAAGCGCATCGTCGGCGACGGCGCCATCTACTCGCAACCCTTCTCGGAAGGCGGAGCTGCAGCAGCCGGCACGATCGCCTTCGGCACGGAGGCGAAGCCTGTCGAGGGAGGCTTCCTGGTGACAGGCAAGAAGATCTTCGCCTCCCTCTCCGGCGCGGCCGACTACTACGGCGTGCTCTGCACTGAGCGCAGCGATGACGAAGGGGCAAGCCGCCGCAATACCCTCTACCTGGCGATCCCCGCCAATGCACCGGGCGTGTCAGTGGTGGGTGACTGGGACCCGCTCGGCATGCGCGGCACGGTTTCGCGCACGCTTCTCCTCAAGGATGTGCTCGTGCCCGAGGACGAGATGCTGATGCCGCGCGGGGTCTACTATCGGGCGGCTACGTCCTGGCCGCACATGTTCCTCACCCTTTCGCCCACCTACATGGGGCTCGGCCAGGCCGCCTATGATTTCACCGTCACCTACCTGCGCGGCGAGCTGCCGGGCACCCCGCCGGTCAAGCGGCGCATGTACCCGACCAAGCAGGTCGCCGTAGCCGAGATGCGGGTGATGCTGGAGCAGACCAAGGCCCTTTGGTTCCAGGCCATCAGCGAAGCACGCTCCAACCCCACAAAGGAGCAGGTCCTGCGGGCCTATGCGGCGCAGCACACGGTCATGGAGAACGCCAACGCGCTGGCGGCCAAAGCCATCCGCACCTGTGGCGGCCAGGCCATGCTCAAGAACCTGGCCCTGGAGCGCGTCTACCGTGACAGCCGGTGCGGCTCGCTCATGCTGCCCTGGACGGCCGAGATCTGTCTCGACCGCATCGGCCGGGAGAGCCTCTACGAGGCCGGCGAGACGGACGACTGATCCGATCAGCTAGAGCTCAGGTGCCAAAGTGAGTGGCG
>DATFCC010000199.1:0-7119 GCA_035253505.1 Hyphomicrobiaceae bacterium | reverse complement strand
GAGCTGAGCCCGGCGCCCCTGGATCGCTGGGCTTAGCTCTCCCCCGTCGGAGCCGTCGTCATATGAAACCGCGCTGGTGCCAGTCAGCGTCCGGGTCTCGTATGCGGGTCGTCGGCTCGTCCCCCTTCAAGCGGCATGCTCACAAACTCCCGCGCGTCGGGCAATGGGGTGGAAGCCGATCTCTCATGTTGCGTGGCGGACAGGCCACAGACGTACGAAAGCGCCTCCTCTTCGCGAGCGCGATCCGGCTACGCCGGCGGCGATGATCCGCGAAGGGCGAACAGGTGGTCGACGGGGCCGCTGCCGCCGCCGACGCCCAGCGCGCTGCCGGCCTGCAGCGCATGCCACACGTAGGTCTTGCCACGCTCGACGGCGTCGCGGAGTTCCACACCCTGTGCAAGCAATGCCGCGATGGCCGCCGAAAGCGTGCAGCCGGTTCCGTGGGTGTTGCGCGTATCGATCATCGGCCGCGCAAGGCGTTCGACATGACTTCTGTCGCAGAAGATGTCGACGGCTTCCCTGCCGCTGGCGTGGCCGCCCTTGAGCAATACGGCTTCGCTGCCGAGCTCCAGAAGCGCGCGTGCCTGCGCCACGGCATCCGCCTCGCTCGCGGCGACGGGCGCATCGAGCAGGCGGGCTGCTTCCGGCAGATTGGGTGTGATCAGCCTGGCCAGCGGTATGAGGCGGCGCTTCACGGCGGCGACGGCGTCGGGCTCGAGAAGCTGGTCGCCGCTGGTCGCCACCATGACGGGATCGACCACCAGGGGCGCACTCACGCCGTGCAGGCGTCGGGCGACGGCCTCGACGATCGCCGCGTTGGCGAGCATGCCGGTCTTGATGGCGCCGACGTGGAGGTCGCACAGCACGGCGTCCATCTGCGCGACGACGAAGGCGGGCGTGATGGGCTCGACGGCGGAGACGCCATGCGTGTTCTGCGCGGTGAGCGCAGTGAGGACCGAGGCGCCGTAGACGGCGAACGCCGAGAAGGTCTTGAGATCTGCCTGGATGCCGGCCCCGCCGGAGCTGTCGGAGCCGGCAATGGTGAGCGCGATCGCGGTGCGCGCGGACACCGGGGATGCATCGCGGGCGGTCATTTGGCGCCTTCCTTGAGAATCTCGCGCTGCAGATCGACGGGCGTGGCCGCCTCCTCGATGCGCGCGAGCAGCGGTACATTGTCGATCAGCCACTGGCCGAACCAGTTGAGCGATCCGGTGAGCATCAGCACGCCGGTGACGAGCAGCAGGACACCCATCACCATCTCCACGTGGCGCAGGTGACGGCGGAAACGTTGCAGGAAGCCGATGAACGGGCCGATCGCAACAGCGGCCAGCACGAACGGCACGCCGAGGCCCAGCGAGTAGACGAACAGCAGGCGCACGCCGGCGCCGAGGCTGCCTTCGCTTGCTGCGAGTGTCAGCACGGTGGCGAGCACCGGGCCGATGCACGGCGTCCAGCCGAAGGCGAACGCAAGGCCCATGACGAAGGCGCCCGCGAGCGTCGCTCCCTCCAAGCGCGCCTGGAACCGGGCCTGGCGGTAGAGCAGCGGTACCCGCAGCAGGCCCAGGAAATGCAATCCGAAGGCGATGATGACGACGCCGGCAACGATCGCCATCTCCGCCTTGTGGGCCTGCGCCCACTGGCCCAGCGCCGACGCACTGGCGCCCAGCGCCACGAACACCGTCGTGAACCCCAGCACGAACAGCAGCGATGCCAGCACCACGCGCCGCCACACATGGTCCGCCACGCCTTCGCCGTCGGTCAGCTCATCAATCGTGGTGCCGCTCAGGTAGCCGAGGTAGGGCGGCACCAGCGGCAGCACGCACGGCGACAGGAAGCTGACGAGACCTGCCAGCGCAACGCCGAGATGGATGTAGACCTGCGTCACCATGCCGAAACCCGAGATGCCGCGCGATTGAGCAGCCGCGCCATCCCCTCGCGGAGCGGCCGTCAGCCGCCGGCGCGGACGATCTTGACCGATTTGCGCGGCTGGGGCGAGAGCACCTGCCGGGCCCGCAGATGGGCTGCCACGACGTCCCAGATGGACGGGCCCTGCACGTCCTGGTTGACCGAGCCCCAGCCCGCCACGACGTAGTCCGCTTCCGCTTCGATGGGCTCCCCGGACGCCAGCCGCAGGTCGCTGATGCGCGAGCCCATGGCGGCATCGACGTTGATGGTGTAGCCCATGCCGCCCACCCGCACCATGTCGCCGCCCTGCTGGTAGTAGGGGTCGGGGTTGAAGAGGTTGTCGGCGACATCCTCGAGGATGAGCTTGAGGTTTGCGCCCTTCATGACCGAGCGGTAGGCGGCCGGATAGGTAATGGCGGTGGCGTTGTAGACGTCGTCCCACGTCACGGGCTGTCCTGGGATCAGTGTGGCCCCCCAGCGGAAGCCCGGCGACAGCGCAATCTGCGCATCGCGCTCGCTCATCAGGGCGTCGCAGATGACATCGTCCAGCGTGCCGCCGAACGTGCCGCGCCGGTAGAGCAGGCCGTCGGTGCGCGCAAGCTCGGTAACGAGCATCTCCTCGTCGAGCGCGCGGATGCCGTCGATCAGCGAGGCGACGCGGGGGTCGGGCGCGATGGCGTCGGCGAGCACGGGGATCAGGGCATAGGCGACGTCGCGGAGACGGCCACCCTCCACCTCCAGGTCGAGTCGCGACAGGAACTTGCCGTGCGATCCGGAGGCGACGAGATACGTGTCGCCGATGCGCAAGGGCTGCGGCAGTGCGTCGTGCGTATGGCCGGTGAGGATGATGTCGAGACCTTCGATGCGCGTCGCAAGCTTGGCGTCGACGTCGAAGCCGTTGTGCGACAGCAGCACGACGACCTGAGCGCCGCGTGCGCGCGCACGGGCCACATTGGCGCGCAGCGCCGTCTCGCGGATGCCGAACGACCAGTTGGGTATCATCCAGCGCGGGTTGGCGATCGGCGTATAGGGGAACGCCTGGCCGATGACGGCCACCAGCACGCCGCCCTTCTCGAACAGGCGCATGGCGTCGAACACGGGATCGGCAAACTCGTTGTCGAGCACGTTGCCGGCGAGGAAGGAAATGCTGGAGGAGCCGGGCCGATTGATGCCGCCGTAGAGCTCGGCCACCCGCCGCGCACCGAGCGTGAACTCCCAGTGGCCGGTGGTGGCTTCCACGCCGAGCGCCTCCATCACGCCCACCATGTCCGCGCCCTTGGTGGCGAGCGCCGTGAAGGAACCCTGCAGCGCATCGCCGCCGTCGAGGAGCAGCACGCGGTTGGCGCCGCGCTCCTGGCGAATGGCGTTGACGAGCGTGGCGATGCGGTCCAGGCCGCCGACGCGGCCGTAGGTCCGGGCCAGCGCCTCGTAGTCGTCCGGGCTCAGCATGTAGGCGTCGGCCGACGCAGGGCGGATGGCGAAAGCGTCGAGCAGCGCCGCGCCGGTGAGATGCGGGAGCTTGCCGCGTGCGTCGCCGACGCCGAGGTTGAGCGAAGGCTCGCGATAGTAGATGGGCCTGAGCTGCGCATGGGTGTCCGCCATGTGCAGGATGGTGAGCTGGCCCTTGGGCGAGAAGCGCAGCAGGTCCTCCTGGCGGATCGCGGAGGAGGCGGCAGCCCGCCGCAGCCCGCCGCCCAGGCCGGTGACGGCCGCCGTGGCGGCAGCAACCTGCAGGAAGCTTCGGCGCGTGATCATCTCAGCGTCATCCTAGCGCTTAACGCACCGCACCTGCAGTGGGGACAGGGGGAGGCAGGGAAATGATGCCCGGTTCCGGCAACTATTTGTTAACCGGGCTTTCGGGCGACATCACGAAAGCCACCAGGTCCCGGATCTGATCGATGCTCAGGTACTTGCTGGCGCCGAGACGCGGCATGTTCGCGCAGGCAATGACAGCCTGCGGATTGTAGATGCGATCGTAGACCTCCTTCACCTCGGCCGCGGCGTACTTGCGGTTCTTGCCGTACTCGGAGAGGCTCGGTCCGAGCGTGCCATAGCTCAGCTCCTTCGCATCGAGCTGGTGGCAGGCATAGCAGTTGCCGCCGTTCTCGGCGCGCGGCGGGTAGTCCGTGAAGCGCCCCCCATAGCCGCTCTGCGCGAGCTGCTGGCCCTTCTTCCAATCGCCCATCAGCTTGCCGTCGGCGGGATACGCGATCTTTGCCCGCTCGCGCGCCAGGATGGCATCGGCCACCGCCTTGGGCGGATTGTTGCGATGGGTGCTGCACTCCTTCTGTGTATCGTCCTGGACCAGTCGCGCCTGCCATTCCGGTGTCGCGGCGGTCCAGCTCGACTTGATGGCGTCCTCGACGGAGGCACCACCCTCCCGGCTCCCCAGCAGGAGATAGACGACGGCCGCCACCAGCACGATGGCGCCGGCAACGGGCCAATAGCGGGTGTGGTGCCGCATCGTCATCGCTTGATCGCCGGTGCCGTGATCTCGCCACCCTTGGCCTGGTTCACGAGATACATGATGAGCGCGACCGTCACGTCCGAGCCGTAGTCCACCAGCGGCAGCCGCATCTGCCAGAAGCAGTCGGCGATGCGATGCTGCGGGGTCATCACCGTCCCCTGCGAGACGCGATAGGCCGGCCACTCGCCGATCACGGTGCGCGCCTCCTCGGGCTTGCTGAGGTAAGGCAGCGGCTGCAGCCGGATGCGCCTGCCGCTGTCGCCGTGGCAGGTCGCGCAGGCGAAGTCCATCGGTCCCTGGCGGCGGAAGAACATGGCTTCGCCGAGCGCCAGAGTCTCCTTCTCCCTGGGATGGTCGAGGCTCGGGGCGAACTTTGCGCCGTTGGATTTGAAGGCGACGTAGGTGGCGAGCGCCTCGAGGTCCGTGCCGGACTGGTTGGCCTTGGAGTAGGGCCGCTTGACGATCTCGGCGTGGGAGAAGCCCTGCAGCTTCTCCATGCACCAGACCAGTCGCGACTCCACGTCCATCACCCGATCCGCGTCCTTGAAGTAGCGCGGCAGCTCGGCGAAGGCGCCTTCGACCTTGCCCGGCCCCTTGCCGAGGTCGCAGGCCTCGAGGGAGGCCTTCTTCGGTCCGCGCGCCTCCTTCCACAGCGCCTCGCCGCGGTCGGCATCGAGCAGGCCCGGGTTGGACCAGGGGTCGTCCTTCAGCATCTGCCGGTATTTTTCGAGCTGCTTCTCGGTATCGTCGATGGCCAGTGCCGGCACCGTGAGCGCGGCAGCGACCAGGAGAGTAACGATGCTCAGGCTCGGGCGGCGCGCCATTCATGCCTCCTCGGGGCAGCCGGAAGCATAACTGCGAGTTCGCCGTCCGCCTGTCAATTCGTCCCGACGTGTTGCGGAATGGAATTGCGCAGGCGGGCCTTATCGGGGAGTGCGATCCTCAGGATCGGGGCGGTGCGAGCGCGGCTATGCCGGGCAGCTCGCGTCCTTCCAGCCACTCGAGGAAGGCACCCCCGGCTGTCGAGACGTAGGTGAACTGCTCGGTCACGCCGGCGGCATTGAGTGCGGCCACGGTATCGCCGCCGCCGGCCACCGACACCAGGGCTCCGGCCTCGGTCAGGCGTGCGGCCTCGCGCGCGAGGCTGAAGGTTCCCTCGCCGAACGGGGCCACCTCGAAGGCGCCGAGGGGGCCGTTCCAGAGCAGCGTCTTGCAGCGGCCGATCACGTCGGCGTAATGGGCCACCGTCTTCGGGCCGGCATCGAGGATCATCATGTCGGCCGGGGCGGCCAGCGTGTCGACCACGCGCGAGGGCGCGCCCGCCTCGAACCGCGGTGCCACCACGAAGTCCTTGGGCAGCAGCACCTCGCAGTGGCGCTGCTTGGCGGCATGCATGATCTCGAGCGCCGTCTTGGTCTGATCGGGCTCGGCCAGCGACTTGCCGATCTCGACGCCCTCCGCAAGGAAGAAGGTGTTGGCCATGGCGCCGCCGATGATCAGCTTGTCCACCTTGGCGGCGAGATTGGTGAGCACCGGGATCTTGGTCGACACCTTGGCGCCGCCGATGACGGCAGCCGTCGGCCGCTCGGGCTGCTCCAGCACGCGCACCAGGGCGGCGACCTCCTCGATCAGCAGCGGGCCGGCGTAGGCCGGCAGCAGCCGCGCGATCGCCTCGGTCGATGCGTGGGCGCGATGGGCCGCGGAGAAAGCGTCATTGACGAACACATCGCCGAGCGCCGCCAGGCGCCGTGCGAACTCGACGTCGTTCTTCTCCTCGCCCTTGTGAAAGCGCAGGTTCTCGAGCACGGCGATCTGTCCGGGCTGCAGCGCGGCCACGGTGCGCTCGGCCGGCGGCCCGACGCAGTCTTCCGCGAACGCGACGGAGCGGCCGAGCAAGGCACCCAGCTTCTCAGCCACGGGCTTCAGGCTGAACTGCGGATCGGTGCCACCCTTTGGCCGTCCGAAATGCGAGATCACCACCACGCGCGCGCCGCGTCCGGCAAGATCGCGCAAGCCGGGCAACAGGCGCTCCAGCCGCGTGGCGTCGGTGACCTTGCCGTCCTTGACGGGCACGTTGAGGTCGGCGCGCACGAGCACGCGCTTGCCCTTCACGTCGAGGCCACTCGTGGTCCGCAGCTTGTCGAGGTTCATGCGCTTCCGCCTGCGAGCTTTCTTGCGGCTTCGGCAACCCTGGCCGGCGTTATGCCGAAGTGCTCGAACAGCTTGGGCGCCGGTGCCGAGGAGCCGAAGCCCTCCATGCCGATGAAGGCCCCGGCCTCGCCAAGCCAGCGCTCCCAGCCGAAGCCCACGGCAGCTTCCACGCCCAGGCGCGGGGCCGCACCCAGCACCGCCCGGCGGTAGGCAACGGGTTGTGCCGCGAAGAGTTCCCAGCACGGCATCGACACGACGGCCGCCTGCACGCCGCTCTTGGCGAGCTCTGCGCGGGCCTCCAGCGCCACCGCCACCTCCGATCCGGTCGCCAGGATCGTAACGTCGCGCTTGTTCCCTTGCGCCTCCTCCAGCACGTAGGCGCCCTTGGCGCAGCGGTTCTCCGGATCGGCCTTGCGCAGCGCCGGCACCGCCTGGCGCGTCAGGGCGATGATGCTGGGCGTGGCATTCGCGGCGAGCGCCAGCTCCCAGCATTCAGCCGTCTCGATGGGATCCGCGGGCCGGAACACGTTGAGGTTGGGGATGGCGCGCAACGCCGCGAGCTGCTCCACGGGCTGATGCGTGGGCCCGTCCTCGCC
>DATFCC010000198.1:0-4118 GCA_035253505.1 Hyphomicrobiaceae bacterium | reverse complement strand
CAAAAAGCGCCAAGAAGGGCGCACGAATGCGCCCTTCCGCTCACAGTACAGCTCGCCTGTTGCGGCTAAGCCCGCGATGCCGCCAGCAGGCGCCCGGTCTCCCACCCGATCAGCGCCCGCTTGCGGGTGAGCCCCCAATGGTACCCGCCGAGGCTGCCGTCGCCACGCAGCACGCGGTGGCACGGCACCACGAACGAGATCGGGTTCCGCCCCACCGCGGAGCCCACCGCACGCGAGGCCGACGGCGAGCCGATATGCCGGGCAATGTCCGTGTAGCTCACCGCCCGTCCCATCGGGATCTTCAGCAGCGACTCCCACACGCGCACGTCGAAGTCGGTGCCGATCATGACGAGCCGCACCGGCTGCCGGCGGTCCCATTCGCTGGCAAAGACCTGCCGCGCGTGCGCAGCCGTTTTCTGCGGCGCCTCGACATAGTTGGCCCTGGGCCAGCGCTGCATCATGTCGGCCAGTGCGTCCTGCCGGGTCTGGCCTTTGTCCTCGTCGACGAAGGCAAGGCCGGCGAGGCCGCGCTCCGTGGCGATCAGCAGCGCTTCGCCGAACGGCGAGGCGTGAAACCCGTAGGCCATGTCGAGGCCCTTGCCGCGGCGCTTGTAGTCGCCCGGCGTCATGGCCTCGTGCGACACGAACAGGTCGTGCAACCGGCTTCCGCCGGACAGTCCCACCTCCAGCGCCGCGTCGAATACGCTGGCCGATCCTTCCAGCAGGCTGCGTGCATGGTCGACGGTGATGGCCTGCACGAACTCCTTGGGCGACAGCCCGCACCAGCGCTTGAACAGCTTCTGGCAGTGCGCCGGGCTCAAGCCGATGTGCTCGGCCAGACGCTCCAGCGACGGCTGCTCGGTCCAGTTCGATGACAGGAAGGCGATGGCGCGACGGATGTGCTCGTAGTCGCGGGAGCGGTCGGCGCCGAGGGCGCCGGCGATGGTCGCAGTTGTTTGGGTATTGAGCATGGGTCCTATCTCGCGGTTACTAGCGGCGATGACCCTCATCTAGGCCTGGCGGCCGTCCGATTCGACCCGATTCGTGTGCCCATCTCACACGTCCAGGCTGGTTCGCGCCGCTTGTAGTGCCGCGCGCAGGGCGCCGGCGAAATCGCGTCGCTCATCGTCGGTGAGGAAGCGGGCGAAGGCGAGCTGCCGGCCCTCGGCCACGAGCCGCAGGTCCGTGCGTCCGTTCGGCCACTCGCGCAAGGCAACGCGCGCCCAATAGGGGTTGCATTGGAACGTCTCCCGTCGCCCGCCTGGGTGCACGCGTGTCCAGCTCAGGCGCGCCGGCGTCACCTCGAGGGTCTCGTACAGCCGGCCGGACCGGTAGTTGACCCGGAAGGCGGCGTAGACCAGCGCGACGTCGAGCCCGAAGAAACCCATCACCGGCCAGGCGCCAGCCATCACGAACATCAGGCCGGCGGCGAAGCTGAGTGCGCCCAGCGCCGCCATCAGCACCAGGAAGCCTCGGGGCCCAAGCGATCGATGCGGTGTCAGGAGCGCGCGGAATTCACCCGGCGCCGCTTGCGCTGGCTCGAGCTTTGCGTTCATGAAGGCATCATACCAGCGGCAAGGATACGCGCGAAGCCCGATGCCCAAAGCTGTCCGACCGGGACCCTCGCCGAAAGGCGGCAGCCGCTTCCGCGGGCGCAGGAGCGCAAGGCCCGCGCCCGAGCGCGTGGCCGAGATCTTCCGCCGCTTCGCCGCCGCCAAGCCCCACCCCAAGGGCGAGCTCGAATACGTCAATCCCTTCACGCTGCTGGTGGCGGTCGTGCTGTCGGCCCAGGCAACCGATGCCGGCGTCAACAAGGCGACACGGCCGCTGTTCAAGGTCGCCGACACGCCCAGGAAAATGCTGGCCCTCGGGGAGGACGGCGTGCGCGACGCCATCAAGACCATCGGCCTTTACCGCAACAAGGCGAAGAACGTGATCGGGTTGTCGCAGGCGCTGATCGCGGAGCACGGCGCGGAGGTTCCACGCGAGCGGGAGGCGCTCGAAGCCCTGCCGGGCGTCGGCCGCAAGACGGCCAACGTCGTGCTCAACATCGCCTTCGGCGAGCCGACCCTGGCGGTCGATACCCATGTTTACCGTGTGGCGCATCGCCTCGGTCTCGCGACAGGCAAAACGCCCCTGGAAGTCGAGCTGGGATTGCTTAAAGTGATCCCCGAGCGGTATCTCCACTACGCCCACCACTGGCTCATTCTGCACGGCCGCTACGTCTGCCAGGCGCGCAAGCCCAAGTGCGACGCCTGCGTCGTCTGCGACCTGTGCAGCTCGGGCGACAAGTGGTTCGATTGCGGCCCGCCGAACGGCACCGCGCAGCGAGAGGCTGGATCATGACGGTTGCGAATGGACGCGAGTTCCTGAGCATTCCCGGGCCCACCAACGTGCCCGACGCGGTCCTCGCCGCCATGCAGCGGCCGGCCATCGACATCTATTCCGGCGAGATGATCGCCATCACGGATAGCTGCCTCGCCGACCTCAAGGCGCTGTTCCAGACCGCCGGCCGAACCTACATCTACGCCGCCAATGGCCACGGGGGCTGGGAAGCCGCCCTCTCCAACGTGCTGTCGCGCGGCGATCAGGTTCTGGCGCTGGCTAGCGGGCGCTTCGCCATCGGCTGGGGCGAGATGGCCACCATGATGGGCGCCAAGGTGGAGGTGCTCGAGGCGGGCTGGCGCCGCGCCGTCGATCCGGCCGCCGTGGAGGAGCGCCTGAAGCGCGACAAAGCCCATGCGATCAAGGCCGTGCTGGTGGTGCAGATCGACACCGCCTCCGGCGTCATCAATGACGTCGCCGCGGTGCGCAAGGCGATGGATGCCGCCAGGCATCCGGCGCTGCTGATGGTGGACTGCGTCGCCTCGCTCGGGTGCGTGCCGTTCGACATGGATGGCTGGGGCGTGGACGTCGCCATGTCCGGCTCGCAGAAGGGCCTGATGACGCCCCCCGGGCTGGCCTTCGTGGCCGCCAACGACAAGGCGCGCGAGATCCACAAGACGGCCAACATGCGCACGCTGTACTGGGACTGGACGTTCCGCGAGGGCGAGATCCACTACCAGAAGTATTGCGGCACCCCGCCCGAGCACCTGCTGTTCGGCCTGCGCAAGGCCATCGACATGCTGAAGGAGGAGGGTGTGCCGCAGGCCATCCGGCGCCACGAGTTGCTCGCCGAGGCGACACGCGCGGCCGTTTCAAAATGGGCGGAGGGGCAGGTCCTGGCCTTCAACATCGCCAACGGCAGCGAGCGGGCCAATTCCATCACCTGCGTGTTGATGCAGGGCCGCGACCCGCAGCCGCTGCTCGACTACGCTCGCGAGAAATGCGGCGTGGTTCTCGGCGTCGGTCTCGGCGACCTCGGCGGCAAGGCGTTCCGGATCGCCCACATGGGTCATTGCAACGCGCCGATGGTGCTCGGCACCCTTGGCGCCGTCGAGATGGGCCTCAAGGCGCTGTCCATTCCGCACGGGACGGGTGGCGTGCAGGCGGCGGTCGAATATCTGGGGCGGGAGGTTGCAGCCTGACCGGCGCTCCTGTCGGTCGCGGCCGCGTCACCGTCGGCGTCTTCAGTTGACTTCAAAAGTGGCAGCGGCGGGGTCCTGCCGCGCGCCGCAGCACTCAGATGTGCCCGATGACCGTCAGGCGCTCGAGCGCAAATGCCATCGCCACCGCTATGGTCACACCGACCACGGACAGGCCGCCCACCACCGAGGCTAGCCACGCGATCTCGCGAAATTCACCCGCAGCTTTCTTCAGCATTTTCAAAGTCCTTCACGAAACGGCGGCCGCGTGCTCTGAACTTTGCGTCCGCTCGCGCCGGATATGGTGACGGAAGCTGTGCTTTGCAGATGCCCCTCACCGTGGTGTGATCAGCAGTGAAACGTCCGATCGCTGGCGATGTTCCCGCGACGAGCAAGCCGCTGACGGGGGCGAACCGCCGATGCCTGCAGATGCGCTCTTTGCCGACAACCCTTTGTGCCGGCTCCTCGGCATTCGCTACCCCGTATGCCAGGCGGGCATGTATCAGGTGGCTTACGGCCCCCTCGCCGCGGCCGTCTCCAACGCTGGCGGGCTCGGCGTGATCGGGTCGGCCTACATGGACCCCGCGCGCCTCC
>DATFCC010000197.1:0-5303 GCA_035253505.1 Hyphomicrobiaceae bacterium | reverse complement strand
GGCGCGCCGGGCGCCAGCGGGCCGGCCTCGCGGCGCTCGCGCGGCGACAGAGCCGACAGCTGCTCGAGGGCGCGGATCTGCTCGTTCAACGAGGCATCCGGGCCGGCGTGCGGCATCAGGTCCGAGCCGTCGCCTGGCATGCGCGCGCGCATATCCTCGATGGCGCGCGTCGTCTGCGCGTCGGCATGGGCCCGCATGCGCTCGAACTCGGCGATCACCGCCCGCGAGCGTGCATTTGCCGAGCCGCGGATGCGCTCGAATGCCCCTACCACCGCCTGCGAGTAGGTATCCTGCTGGCGCCGCAGGCGCTCCAGCTCGACGGCCGCCGCGTGGGCCTGAGGCGACCCGGTCTGCGCCATCTGTTGCAGCAGATGGCGCGCCCGCGCCTCGACCTCGGGCAGCAGCTCCTCGGCGCCCGCGTGGTAGCCGCGCGCCGCCTCGTCGATCTGGGCGGCCTTGCCGTTCAGCCGCTGCAGCGTCTGGTCGAGCTCGGCCTGCCGTTTCTGCAGGGTGCTGTCGATGCGATGCGCCGCGCTGTCCAGCGCACTGGCGTGATTGTCGAAGGTGCTTGTCACACCGTTGATCTGCTGTGCCAGCGTGTCGGACACGCCACGCAGCACGTTGGTCTGGCTGCTCAGGCCCTCGATGGCTTTGAGCGACTGGCGGGTGACGTTGTCGCTGGTGCGGCGCACCGACTCGATGCCGGTGAGCATCGACTGGTCGAGGTTCTGGATCTGCTGGCCGAGAGTGTCGGACAGGGCGCGTACGTGGCGCTCCATGGCCACGGTCAGGGCGCGCGCCTTCTCGTTGACGGCGTTGTCGATGGCGCCGGCCGAACGCAGCATCGATTCGTCGAAGAGCGCGAGGCGCTCCGAGAACGCCGCATCGAGCGCGCGCGTGCGCTCCACGAGCTGCATGTCGAGCGCCTCTGCGCGATTGGCGAGAGTGGCATCGAGCGCCACCGTGTAGTCGTCGAGCACGGCCTGAAGCTGCTGCGTGCGATTGGCGAGCGCGCTCTCGAGCCCGCCGCTGGCCTTGGCGAGCTGGCTCTCCAGCGCGATCAGGTTCTGGCCCGCGCCCTCGATGATCTTGGCGAGCTTCACCTGCTGCTGAGACAGCTTCTCGATGAGCGTCGGGACCTCGCTGCCCATCGACTTCAGCGTGTCCGCCACCCGGTCGGTCGTGCTCACCAGGGCGTGGCGCTCGCTCACCAGCTCGCCGATCAGGCCTTTGATCTTGTGCTCGTTGTCGCTGTAGGACCTCTCCAGCGCCGACACCTCGTTGTGAACCAGTGCCTCGAGCTCGCCGGCGCGGCCGAGGGCGCGCGAGATCGCCTCGTTCATGAACGACACCTGCCGGCGCACCGCCTGCCCCAGCGAGGCTGCCGACTGCTCCGCCGCGCGGTCGGGCTCGGCCAGCCGCACCGCCACCTCGGTCATGGCCGAGGACATGAGCTTCAGCTCCTGCGCGCGCCACACGAGCAGCGCCAGGAACCAGAACAGCGCGATGGGCAGCAGGATGGTGGCCAGCACGCCCACGAACACGGGGCTCGAGAGCGTGCCTCCCGTCGCCAGGGTGGCCCAGGCGAGCACCAGGCCTATGACGAACCAGCCGCCCGAGGCCATGGCAGCGAGCTGGAACGGCTTGTTCGACGGCTTCTGCTGAAGCGAGAAGATCAAGCCGCCGATGGAGGGCGCATCGTCGTTGGCGGCGATGCGGGGCCGGGCCGGCCCCGCCGGCCGGCGCTTGGCCGGACGACGCGGCTCATTGCCGGCGGCGGCGCTGCCGGTCCCGCCGCTGCTGGCGGCGGCGCCATCGGCATCGCGATTGCCGGGTTTCAGGGCGCCGAGGCTGGTCTTGGAGAAGGGCACGGGCCCTGAACCGCCCTTTTCGCCAGCCGCGGGCATGGGCGGTGGCGTCATGGCCGGCTCGGCGCGCTCGCGCGCACCTGCTGCGAGCGGACGCTCGGCAGCCTCACGCTGCATCTTGCCGTCGTGAGCCATTCCCCCATCCATCTCGACGCCCTGTTGGCGCCGAACCCCTCAGCCCCGACACATATCCCGGTTTCCGGATGCGGCCCAGGCCACGGCACCGGAAACCTGGTGATCAATCTCCCTAAGTGGTTGGCGACACTGGCGTCCCCCGCACGCCACCCTTGCCTGTTGCTAAGCAGGCAATGGGGCGAAACCAAGATTGGCGCCGCAACACGCCGCCGCCCAGGAATCTTGAGGATTTACCATCGGCGCCGATCGTTGGTGGGGATTAACGAGAGGTTATGCACTCGAAAAGCATGCTCCCGGCGCACCGCGCAGACCGCTCGCGGCCCGCTGTTGGGGAGCAGGTTCGCGAATCACGCATTGCAGGACACGGGGAGCACGGCCTTGGCGAGTAAACCTGCGTATGGCGAGGCGCCTCGCGCCACCACGCCTGCGGGCGGACCGATTTGTGGAGATCCCGTCGATCGCGCCTATCTGGCGCGATTCACTCTCGGCAACGCGGCGCTCGAGCGCGAGGTCCTGGAGCTGTTCGCAGACCAGGCCCCCGTGTACCTGCGCTCCTTGCGAGAGGCTTCCGGCCGCAAGGCCTGGAAGGAGGCCGCCCACACCATCAAGGGCTCGGCCTCGGCCATCGGCGCCTGGCGACTGGCCCGTTTCGCCGAGATCGCCGAGCGAATCGACGTCGAGGCCGACGCCACCATCGCGGAAGGGCACCGCGATGAGGCCGTGGCCGCGGTGGCGCTGGCCGCCGATGAGGCCTGCGCGTTCATCAGGCGCGTCCTCTCGGAACGCTGAGGGGCCGGCCGCCACTCTTGAATTTGCCCGGCGGGGCCGTTAACACTCCGCCCGCGCGTTGCACGCTTCGTGCGCGGGCAGGCGGGCATGCACCCTTTGCCGCATGCTGACGGCACAAGGGAACCCGGCGCCTCCATGGCCAAGATCACATTCATCCAGCCGGACGGCACCGAGCAGACCGTCGACGCCGACAACGGCATGACGGTCATGGAAGCCGCCAAGAAAAACCTGATCGAGGGCATCGAGGCCGAGTGCGGCGGCGCTTGCGCCTGCGCCACGTGCCATGTGTTCGTGGACGAGGCCTGGACCGAGAAGACCGGCGGCCCCTCCGACATGGAAGAGGACATGCTGGACTTCGCCTTCGACGTGCGCCCGAACAGCCGCCTGAGCTGCCAGATCAAGGTGAGCGACGCACTCGACGGGCTCATCGTGCGGGTGCCGGAGAAACAGTTCTAGGCCTGTCATATCAGATTGAACAACATCAGCACTCCTTGCAATCGTCCGGGCGTTCGCTTCGCGAGTTAATGGCTGGGCCCCGGATATTTCGCTTCGCGAAATTCCGGGATGACAGTTGATGGGGTGCGGCCCCGATGTCATCCCGGCCAAGCGCGAAGCGCGTAGAGCCGGGACCCAGGATCCAAGTCTCCGCGCGTGGCGAGCTATGGATCCGCAGCACAACATCGACGCGCAACCTTCGACATCCTCGGCAGGGGTTGGGTTCTTGATGACCCAGCGTTGCTCGGCCTCCATTCGCCGAAGTACGGGATGACGAGCTGAATTTTTCGCTACTGTCGAGTTTCAAGAAAAATCGCAGGGCTCGCAGCCTTCGTGTGCGGCTGGACCCGGGCTGCACGGCCGCGATACTCTTCCCGGACAGACGCTCCCGGGCAGCGACAGAGAGGCAGACTTGCGCACACCATCGCCTCGTACCCGGGCTTGCCTCCTGCTCGCGGCGCTCGTGTCGACGATGCCGCTGCATCGGGCCACCACCCAGCAGCAACGCTGGGCAGCGGTCGACCCCAACAGTGAAGGCACCTCGCCTGTCGTCTGGGGCGCGACGGAGGAAGAGGCACGCCAGCGGGCCCAGGAGGCCTGCAAGCGCCTCTCGAAGACCTGCGCCAACGGCCCGGCTTCCACGGACGACCTGGGCGACGTGTTCGCCATCGTGTGCTGCACGCAGCCGCGGGCAGGCTGCGCCGTCTCGGCGGGCCCCAACCGCCGCCAGGCGCTGAAGACCGTGCAGGCCATGTTCGCGGAAGCCGGATACAAGGATTGCTCCCTGCGGCATTATATGTCAGCAGCGAGCGGTAAAAAGCAGTAAGGCAAGGGGTTGCAGACCCCAACCTGCCCCGCGGAGGTGCGAGATCGACATGGCAGCAGAAGGCGCAACGGGCCCGGTACCCGCCAACGGGTCGGCGGCGACGTCCATCGAGACCGATGCGGTGATCATCGGCGCGGGCCCCGTGGGCTTGTTTGCCGTGTTCGAGCTGGGCCTGCTCGACATCAAGGCACACCTGATCGACATCCTCGACAAGCCGGGCGGCCAGTGTGCCGAGCTCTATCCCGAGAAACCCATCTACGACATCCCCGGCCTGCCGATCGTCACCGGCCAGGAGCTGACCGACCGGCTGATGGAGCAGATCAAGCCGTTCGGCGCCCAGTTCCACCTGGGCGAGCGCGTCGATGTCCTGCAGCGGCTTGACGATGGCCGCTTCCGGCTGGTCACGGACGCCGGCAAGGCCTTCGTTGCCAAGGTCGTGGTGATCGCGGCGGGCGGCGGCTCGTTCACGCCGAAGCGCCCGCCGTTGGCCGGCATCGAGGCCTACGAGGGCACCTCGGTGTTCTACTCGGTGCGCCGCATCGAGGACTTCCGCGGCAAGGACGTGCTGATCGTAGGCGGCGGCGATTCAGCGCTGGACTGGGTGCTCAACCTTCAGCCGGTGGCCAGCCGACTCACGCTGCTGCACCGGCGCGACGACTTCCGCGGCGCCCCGCATTCGGTGGAGAAGATGCGCGCGCTGGTGGCGGACGGCAAGATGGACCTGCGCATCGGCCAGGTCACGGCGCTGCACGGCGAGGGCGGCGCGCTCGTGGCAGCCACCGTCAAGACGAAAGAGGGTGAAGCCCGCCTCGAGTGCACGCGCATGCTTCCCTTCTTCGGGCTGACCATGAAGCTCGGACCGGTCGCCGACTGGGGCTTGAACCTCGACGAGAACCTCATCCCCGTCGACACGGCGAAATTCCAGACGAGCGAGCCGGGCATCTTCGCCGTCGGCGACATCAACACCTATCCGGGCAAGCTGAAGCTCATCCTGTCGGGATTCCACGAGGCGGCCCTGATGTCCCAGGCCGCCCACCACATCGTCTATCCCGGCAAGCGCCTGCTGTTCCAGTACACCACGTCGTCGACGAGCCTGCAGAAGAAGCTCGGCGTCGCCGCCTGAGACAGGATCCAAGATCATCGCCCGCCCCAACATGAGGCGGGCGTCCTGCTAAAATGAGGCGCCCCAT
>DATFCC010000196.1:0-11861 GCA_035253505.1 Hyphomicrobiaceae bacterium | reverse complement strand
CGCGTAGATGTTCATGTTCAGGATCGCCGCCTTCAGGGCGTCGTAGGCGCGCGCCTTGAGGCTCAAACCCTCGCCGATCGGCGCGATCTTCAGGTGGGTGTCGGCCACTGTCACACCTCGCTCGGCCCGCCAGCGCATCCGTGGTTTCTGGTATACCATACGCCAGACAACCGAAAGGGGGAAGACCCTCCCGCGACGCGCACCGGGTTGGATTGGCTTATTGCACTGATCACGCAATTGGCACAATGTATACCAGCCACGATGCCAACGGCCCGCGGAAAGGGGTCCGGGCGCGTTAATCGACCCGCACGTGGTGAAGGGAAGCGTTCGAGAGGGGAATTGCTGCTTGGATGAAATCGCGTCCCTGATCGGCGGCTTCCAGGTTGCCCTGTCCTGGTACAACCTTGCCCTGATGATGGTTGGCATCCTGCTGGGTGTGATCATCGGCGTGCTGCCGGGCCTGGGGGGAGCCAACGGCGTAGCAATCCTCCTGCCGCTGACGTTCACCATGCCGCCGACGTCGGCAATCATCATGCTCTCCTGCATCTACTGGGGGGCCCTGTTCGGCGGCGCCATCACCTCCATCCTGTTCAACATTCCCGGCGAGCCCTGGTCCGTGGCGACCACGTTCGACGGCCACCCCCTGGCGCAGAAGGGGCGTGCCGACGAAGCCCTCACGGCGGCCTTCACCTCGTCTTTCTTCGGCGCGCTGGTTGCGGTGATCCTGATCACGTTCCTCGCCCCGATCATCGCCAAGTTCGCGCTGCAGTTCGGTCCGGCCGAGTTTTTCTCGGTCTACTTCCTCACCTTCGCCAGCTTCGTCGGCATGGGCCGGGGCTCGCCCTTCAAGGTGTTGGCCTCGATGTGCCTCGGCTTCGCGCTCGGCGCCGTCGGTCTCGACAAGATGACCGGCACCTTGCGGATGACCTTTGGCCATGAGCAGTTGCTGGCGGGCTTCGATTTCCTCATCGCCGTCATCGGCCTGTTCGGCATCGGCGAGATTCTCTCCTCCATGGAGAGCGGGCTCAAGTTCTCGGGCTCCCGCGCCAGCATCCGCCTCAACGCCGTGCTGCAGACCTGGATGAAGCTTATGCGCTACTGGGTGACGTCCATCAGAAGCTGCATCGTCGGCTGCTGGATGGGCATCACACCGGGCGGAGCCACGCCCGCCTCGTTCATGAGCTATGGGCTCGCCAAGCGCTTCTCCAAGCATGGCGAGAATTTCGGCAAGGGTGAGCTCGAGGGCGTGGTGGCACCGGAGACGGCGGCGCACGCGGCTGGCACCAGCGCCCTGCTGCCCATGCTGACGCTGGGTATTCCCGGCTCGCCTACGGCCGCGGTTCTGCTCGGTGGCCTGCTGATCTGGGGATTGCAACCGGGACCGATGCTGTTCGTTGAACAGAAGGACTTCGTGTGGGGCCTCATCGCCTCCATGTATCTCGGCAATATCGCGGGCCTGCTGGTCGTGCTGACATGCGTTCCCTTGTTCGCCGCCATACTTCGCATCCCGTTCTCGATCATCGCTCCGGTCATCCTGGTGATCTGTGCGGTGGGTGCCTACACGGTCCACAACAGCATGTTCGACGTATGGATGATGCTGGGCTTCGGCGTCGCCGGGTACGTCTTCAACAAGCTCGGCTACCCGTTGCCGCCGCTGGTGCTTGCCATCGTGCTGGGCGACAGGGCCGAGGAAGCCTTCCGCCAGGCGATGCTCGGCTCGCAGGGCAGCCTCAGCGTATTCTGGTCGAACTGGCTGGTCGGCGCGATCATGACCCTGGGCCTCATCCTGCTGCTCTGGCCGCTGGCCACCTGGTTCAACGACCGGCGGCGGCCGGCAGTCTCGTCCCATCCGGTAGCGGCCTCGGTCAGCGCCGCCGCCGCCGACCGCCCGAGCTGAGCAGCCGACGCGATCGGAAGACGCAGATCACGCAACAACAACAGCCAAGGGAGGAAGTCATGGCAAGCAGTCTGACGTTACAGGCCAATCGGCCGGCGGGACGGGCTGGAGCCGCCATTTGCGCTGCGGCCTTGGCGGGCGCATTGAGCCTGACGTGGTCCGCGAACCCGGCATCCGCGCAGGCCTGGGAGCCGACCAAGCCGGTGCAGTTCATCATTCCGGCCGGCACCGGCGGCGGAGCCGACCAGATGGCGCGCTTCATCCAGGGCGTCGTCGCCAAGAACCAACTGATGAAGCAGCCGTTGATCACGGTCAACAAGGGCGGCGGTGCAGGCGCGGAGGGTTTTCTCGAGGTCAAGAAGTCGGCCGGCGACGCGCATATCATCATCATCACGCTCTCCAACCTGTTCACCACGCCCTATGCCACGGGCGTGCCTTTCAGCTGGAAGGACCTGACGCCGGTGGCGATGCTGGCGCTCGACCAGTTCGTCCTGTGGGTGAATGCGGACACGCCCTACAAGTCGGCCAAGGACTACATCAGCGCCGTCAAGGCAGGGGAGGACAAGAGCTTCAAGATGGGGGGCACCGGCTCCAAGCAGGAGGACCAGATCATCACCGTGGCGCTGGAGAAGCAGACAGCCCCCAAGAAGTTCACCTACGTCCCCTATGCGGGCGGCGGGACGGTGGCCGTGCAGCTCGTGGGCAAGCACGTGAACTCCTCGGTCAACAATCCCATCGAGGCCGTATCGCAGTGGAAGGCGGGCGCCCTGCGGCCGCTGTGCCTGTTCGACTCCAACCGCAGCATCTACACGGCCAAGGTGACGGCCGACATGGCCTGGTCCGACATACCGACCTGCAAGGAAGCCGGCGTGGACACCGAATACCAGATGCTGCGCGGCATCTTCATGGCCCCCGGCGTGAAGCCGGAGCAGGTTGCCTTCTACGTCGACCTCTTCAAGAAGGTCATGGCGACCGAGGACTGGAAGAAGTTCATGGAGGATGGGGCCTTCAACCAGACCTTCATGACGGGCGACCAGTTCAAGACCTGGGTCGCTGCCAACGACAAGCTGCATCACGAGCTGATGGCGCAAGCCGGCTTCCTTGCTGCCGGCAAATGACAGCCAAGATGGGCGGCGGCCTGGTCATCCGCCGCCGCTTGCCCTCCGACAACGCGTGAGGCGAGACGATGCAGAACGAAAAGGATGCCGATGACGGCCGCACGCTGCTGTCGAACCGCACCGCGGAGATCGTGGTCGCTCTGCTGTTTCTTGCCGGCTGCGCGGTGGTGATCTCCGACAGCGTCCGCCTCGGCTTCCATTGGACCGAAGGGGAGGGGCCGGCGCCGGGCTATTTCCCCTTCTACATCGCCGTGATCATGGGCATTGCCAGCGTCTTCAACCTGGCGAGCGCCCTGCGCGGGCGCGGCGCCGGGGAAATCTTCGTTGCCGCGCGTCCGTTCGGGCGGGTGCTTGCCGTTCTCATCCCCAGCATTGTCTACGTCGCTCTGGTCGGCAGCATCGGCATCTATTTCGCTTCCGCCCTGTTCATCGCGGTCTTCATGATCGCCATCGGGCGTGAAAATCCCCTCAAGGCGGTGATGGTCGGCATTCTCGTGCCGGTGGCGCTGTTCTTCATGTTCGAGCGCTGGTTCCTCGTGCCGCTGCCGAAGTGCTCGATCGCGTTCTGCGCGCAGGTCGAGGACACGCTGACGTCCCTCGAGGGCTACCAACGCCTGCTGCAGCATTGGCGGCCATAGGCATCGACGATGAAGGTGTTGCTCGCTGCCGTCGCGGCCGCCATCATGCTGGCCATGCCCAACACGCCCGTGCGCGCCGGTTCCGACGAGGCCTTCGCCCACGTGTTCGAGGCGATCGAGGGCGGCAAGCTTGCGCTCTCGCAGTGGCGGGGAAAGGTGCTGCTGGTCGTGAACACGGCGTCGTTCTGCGGCTACACACCCCAGTACGAGGGCCTGCAGGCGCTGTGGGAGCGCTTCCAGTCGCGCGGCCTCGTTGTCATCGGCGTTCCCTCCAACGACTTCGGCGGGCAGGAGCCCAAGGCCGAGGCGGAGATCCTCGGCTTCTGCAAGGGCGCCTACAACGTCACGTTTCCGCTGACGACGAAGCAGGTGGTGCGTGGCCCGAATGCACATCCGTTCTACCGGTGGGCGCGCGCAGCCCTCGGCGACGCTAGGGCACCGAAATGGAACTTTCACAAGTACCTGGTCGGCAGGGACGGCCGGCTGGTCGCGGCCTACG
Organism: Hyphomicrobiaceae bacterium; assembly: GCA_035253505.1. Taxonomy (GTDB): domain Bacteria; phylum Pseudomonadota; class Alphaproteobacteria; order Rhizobiales; family Hyphomicrobiaceae; genus AWTP1-13. The sequence continues at coordinate 7,709 of DATFCC010000196.1, read as the reverse complement.
GATCGAACGTGGAGCCACTCTCGCACGAAATGACGGCGGCAATCGAGGCCGCGCTCGCGGCGCCCTGACGGCCGACGTGTACGCGCATTGACGGCGCTTGGCCCGGCCAATACCGTCCGCCGCGGTTGCCGCATCCTCGCGAGATTCGGGTGCGCTTCCGGTCAAGGATTGCGTCATGGCACAAGCTCTCGATCCGTCGCTCGCCGCCGCCGCGAAGGACGCGCGGTCCTGGCCGTTCGAGGAGGCCCGCCGTCTCATCAAGCGGCTGGACGCCCTTCCGGGCGGGCGGGACAAGACCGTCGTCTTCGAGACCGGCTACGGCCCCTCCGGCCTGCCGCATATCGGCACCTTCGGCGAGGTCGCCCGCACCAGCATGGTGCGCCATGCCTTCGAGGTGCTGACCGAAGGACGGCGCAAGACCCGGCTCGTCAGTTTCTCCGATGACATGGACGGCCTCAGGAAAGTGCCGGACAACGTGCCCAACAAGGACATGCTGGCGGCGCACATCGGCAAGCCGCTGACATCCGTGCCCGATCCCTTCAGCAACGAGTACCCGAGTTTCGCTGCGCACAACAATGCGCGCCTGCGCCGGTTCCTCGACCGCTTCGGCTTCGACTACGAGTTCCTGTCGGCCACCGACTGCTACAAGGCAGGCATGTTCGACGCCACGCTGCTCAGGATGCTCGAGGCGTACGACAAGGTGATGGACATCATCCTGCCGACGCTGGGGCCCGAGCGTCGTGCCACCTACTCGCCGTTCCTGCCCATCTCGCCCACCTCGGGCAAGGTGCTGCAGGTGCCGATGATCGAGCGCAATCCCAAGCAGGGCACGGTCGTCTACGTCGACCCGGACAGCGGCAGGAAAGTCGAGACGCGCGTCACCGGCGGGGCGGTCAAATGCCAATGGAAAGCCGACTGGGCCATGCGCTGGACGGCGCTGGGCGTCGACTACGAGATGGCCGGCAAGGACCTTATCGACTCCGTCACGCTGTCGTCGCGGATCTGCCGCGCGCTGGGCGGGACGCCGCCGGAGGGCTTCAACTTCGAGCTGTTTCTCGACGAGGCCGGCGGCAAGATCTCGAAGTCCAAGGGCAACGGCCTGACCGTCGACGAGTGGCTGAGCTATGCCACGCCGGAGAGCCTTGCGCTCTTCATGTATCAGAAGCCCAAAGCCGCCAAGAAGCTCTACTTCGACGTCATACCGCGCACGGTGGACGAGTATCTGCAGTTTCTCGCCGCCTATCCGCGCCAGGATGCCAAGGGCAAGCTCGACAATGCGGTTTGGCATATCCATGCCGGTGCGCCGCCGGCGGCGGAATTGCCGATCACCTTCGCCCTGCTGCTGAACCTGGTCGCCGCCTCCAATGCGCACAGCAAGGATGTGCTCTGGGGCTTCATCCGCCGCCACGCGCCAGACGCAGGGCCCGAGACGCACCCGCTGCTGGACCGCCTCGCCGGCTACGCCGTCCGCTACTACGACGACTTCGTCAAGCCGCAGAAGAAGTTCCGTCCGCCTGACGAGGTCGAGGCCAAGGCGTTGCGCGCTCTTGCCGATGCGCTGGGAAAGGCACCGCAGAAGGCGACCGCCGAGGAGCTGCAGGCCATCCTCTACGACGTCGGCCGCACGATTGCGCGCTACCAGGACCCCAACGCCAAGGGCGCCACGCCGGACAAGCCGGGTGTATCGAACGCCTGGTTCAACGCCATATACGCGGTGCTGCTGGGGGAGGAGAAAGGCCCGCGCTTCGGCAGCTTCATCGAACTCTACGGCGTCGAGGAGACGCGGGCGCTGATCGAGCGCGCGCTCAAGGGCGAGCTGGTAACGGCTGGCGCGTGACGCGGACTGTCCGTGGTCTCAGCCTGCGCCCCGTTGCGGCGCGCTCTGCCGGCGGCAGCACGCCCTGTTTGGCCGCGATTGCTGCGCCGCATGGCTCTGCGACACCCAGATGGTCGCAGGCGAGGGGAGGGGTGGTCAGCAGAAGATCGCCGGCCTCACACGTCACCATTCCATGCCAGCCGTCGAGCCATGCCAGCCGTCGAGCGTCCCGTCGTTGGAGGGCATGCCGACCACGCCGGGATTGAACCACACCTGCCGCCCGACCCTCTCGATGAAGGGAATGCCCGCATGGCCGGCCACCACGACGTCGGCCCCTGACATCGTCGGCTCCTCGCCGATCCCGGCGCGCGCGGAGGCGAACACGAAGCGGTCGATGACCCGCAATCCGCGGCCGGCCGCCACGCGCCGCGGCAGGTTTGTCAGTTTGCCGGGGTCATGGCTGACCCGTCCGGGCCGGCCGGCTTGGCTGGCGGGATGATCTCCTCGCGCGGCGGGCGCGGGCCTGACGCGTGCCGGCCGGCGACGGCCCAGTAGACCAAACCCGCCACGCATCCGGTGATCAGGAACGCGATGATCGCATACGTATTTACGATCGTGGCTTCTCCTGCGGCCTCGGTCCGATACTGGGCAAGGAAGCCGATGACGGCGATCAGCACGGCGGCGGGCACGTAGTAAAGCCAGCTTCCGATCCTCTGCCATTCGGCATAGGCGGCAGCGATCAGAGCGAAGGGCGCGGCAAACACCGCACCATGGGTTGCCGCCGCCAGGGCCAGCAGCCCCACCTCCCCGGCTCGCTCTGCCGAATGCTCCGTGGCGATTTCCAGCGGCGTATAGACGAACAGCACGAGACACAGTCCCGCCGCCAGACATGCGACCACGAAACCGAAGATCACCCGAAGCATGGCTATGGTCATGGAAGGCTCCATGGGGCCGAAAACCAACGGTGCGCGTCAATTTACCCGGCACGGCGCCGCCGCCTCAACGCGTTTTTTCCCGGGTCAGGCGGTCCGTCCCGCCAAAAGCCAGTAGATGAACCCGCCCGCGAAGCCCGCGGTCGCCAGCACCTGCCAGACCACGGGCGACACGTCGAGCGCAGTCGCAGGCTGGCCCATGCGGGTCAGCAGCGGCACCAGCGCCAGGGCAATGCCCCCGCCGACGATATAGTAGATCGCGCTGCGGATGCGGCCGGCCTCGCCGACGATGACGAGCAGCAACGCAGGGAGGATTGTATAGAGCGAAGCGAATCTCAGCACGAAGGCCAGCATGTCCATGAGCGCTTCGACCGGCACCTCGCCTTCCGGCCGGGAGCTGATGGCCTGCACGACGCGCTCCTGGCCCAGCGAGAAGATCACGAACAGCGCCGCCACCGCCGAGAGCACGAAAGCGATCGGCAGCAGAATGACCCGTCCCAAGGCCCGCATCATCGCGAAAACCTCCGCTATGCCGTGCCGTCCGCGACCTTGCGTTCGCGAGCGCTGAGCCGGGCGCTCTCCGACTTGAGCTGCCCGCAAGCCGCCATGATATCGCGGCCGCGCGGCGTGCGGACAGGGCTGGCATAGCCTGCGCGGTTCACCACCTCGGCGAACTTCTCGATCTGGTCCCAGTCCGAGCATTCGTGCCGGGTGCCGGGCCAGGGATTGAACGGGATCAGGTTGATCTTGGCCGGAATGCCGGCGAGCAGTCTTACCAGGGCCTTGGCGTCCGTCAGGCTGTCGTTGACGCCCTTCAGCATCACGTACTCGAAGGTGATGCGGCGCGCGTTGGAGAGGCCGGGATAGGCACGGCAGGCGGCCATGAGTTCCGCGATCGGATACTTGCGGTTGATGGGCACGAGCTGGTCGCGCAGCTCGTCGCGGACGGCGTGCAGCGAGATGGCGAGCATCGTGCCGGCTTCAGCACCCCAGCGCGGAATCTCGGGCACGACACCGCTGGTGGAGAGCGTGATGCGCCGCCTGGAGAGGGCGAGGCCCTCGCCGTCGGCGACGATGGCCATGGCGTCGCGGACGTTGTCGAAGTTGTAGAGCGGCTCACCCATGCCCATCAGCACGACGTTGGTGATCTTGCGCTCGGTGCCGGGCATGAGGCCCCCATCGCGGGGCGGCAGCGCCGCGGGCCAGTCGCCGATGCGGTCGCGCGCCAGCACGACCTGGCCGACGATCTCCTCGGGCTCCAGGTTGCGCACCAGCCGTTGCGTTCCCGTATGGCAGAACGAGCAGGTGAGCGTGCAGCCGACCTGGCTCGAGATGCACAGCGTGCCGCGATCCTCCTCGGGGATGTAGACCGCCTCGATCTCGGGGGGACGTTTCTCGTGTCCGCGGATGGGCAGTCGCAGGAGCCACTTGCGCGTTCCGTCCACGGATACCTGCTCGGTGACGATCTGCGGCCTGTCCAGCGAATAGGCCCGCGCGAGCCTGGCTCGCAGGTCCTTGGAGACGTCGGACATGTCGTCGAAAGCGGTCGCGCCGTGCACATAGATCCAGCTCCAGAGCTGGCCGACGCGCATCTTGAGCTGCTTCTCCGGCACGCCCGCCGCGGCCAGCGCCAAGCGCAGGCCCTCCCGGCCGAGCCCGACCAGAGATGGCCGGGCGGCAACCTGGGCCGGCGTGCCGGGAGCTTCGAGGAGAGAATCCATGCCCCTATGTAGGTTTCCGGCAGCCGGCTGTCATCTGCTCGCGAGCAGGGCGGCAGCGCGCGCAAGCGGCAGTGGCTTGCCGTCGAGCAGGGCCGCAATGGCTGCCCCCTCCCACGCGGACTCCTCGGGCTCGAGCGGATCCCTTGGCGACAGCCGATGCTCCAGCACGAAGCGGGAGATGGCCGCGCGACGCGCGTCGTCCGGGTTGCGCGAGCCCTCCCAGGCCAGCAGCACGGCGCTGGCGGCGTGATAGAGCGCCGATGCGGCGCGGCGCGCCTGCGGCTCACTGGCGGGCTCAGCGGCGACACGCTCGGCGAAGGCAAGCGATCGCGTCAACGCCTTCCTCAGCCGGCCGGTGAAGGTGGGCGGGAGGCTGCCTGCATCCTGCAGGCGCGAGTGCAGCAGCGCCTCGAGGGCCTTGTGCGCCCCGCTGCGGCCCACGGCGCGGCCCACCACATCGAGAGCGTTGATGTTGCTGGTCCCCTCCCACAGGACGCCGACGTGCGCATCGCGGATCAGGCGGGCATTGACCCATTCCTCGATGTAGCCGTTGCCGCCCCGCACCTCCATCGCCCCCGTGGCGACGGTGACGTTGTCGCGGCAGGCCCGGAATTTTACGAGCGGCGTCAGGATGCGCAGCACATCGCCGGCCTCGGCCGAGCCGGCGTCCGCCTCGCCCATCGCCGCCGCACTGGCCATGGCCACCGACAGCGCCTGCTCGGCGGGCACCATCAGCTTCATCAACTGGCGGCGTAGCAGGGGGTGCTCGATAATGGGCTTGCCGAAAGCCACGCGATGGCGGGCAACGGTCAGCGCCTCGTTGACGCAGCGGCGCATCATGGCGGCGGCGCGCACGCCGTGCGAGAGGCGCGAGAGGTTGACCTGGTCCATCATCTGCTTGAGGCCCTGGTCGAGGCGACCGACCGAATAGGCGACCGCGCCCTCGAGCCGGATCTCGCCCGAGGCCATCGACCGCGTGCCGAGCTTGTCCTTGAGGCGCACGATCCGATAGCTGTTGCGCGAGCCATCCTCGAGCCGGCGCGGCAGGGCGAACAGAGCGAGGCCCTTGGTGCCGGCCGGCGCGCCTTCCGGCCTCGCCAGCATCAGCGCCACATCGGCATCCGCGTGCGAGCAGAACCATTTCTCGCCGTAGAGCCGCCACGTGCCGCCCTCGTTGCGGGCGACGGTCTCGACGCGGCCGATGTCGGAGCCGCCCGCCTTCTCGGTCATGAACTGCGTACCCTTCCACTGCACCGCCGGATCGGCCGACAGCATACGCAGCAGCAGGTAGGCCTTGAGCTCGGGGCTCGCGTATTTGCGGATGAGGTAGATCGAGGTGTCCGTGACGCTGATCGGGCACATGATGCCGAACTCGCCCTGCACGAACAGGTATTGGCAGGCATACTTGGCGACCGGATGCATCGGCGCATCGAGGCCCAGCACGCCGGCCCGATGGCTCATGGCGTGGAACTGGAAATCGCCGAAGGCGATCGCCTCCATCTCGCGGTAGCTCGGATGGTATTCGATCCAGTCCTCGTCGCGCCCGAAGCGGTCGCGGGCATGCAGCACGGGGCCGTTGCGATCGGCTTCGCGCGCCAGTTCATCGAGCCGCCCTCCGGCGAGCACGCCCAGGCGGCTGAAGTGCGGCTCCATATGTGTGCGCAGGGGCGCGGGCAGGTAGAGCGCCAGCAATTGCTGAAGGCCGGCGTCGGCGGCGTAGAAGTCCTGCCCCGAGCAATCGGACGCGATATGCGACGCGGCCTGCGCCGTCTGCGCCTCGTGCCGCTGCGCGGAGCCTACCGCGCCGGCGCTGATCTGCACATTCATGGGGCGTCTCTCGCCTGCTTCGTTGTTCGACCGGAGCATAGGCGAGCCCGCGCCGGGCTCCTAGGGGGCGACGCCTCAGGCCGTGCCCTGACAACGCCGTTTTCCGCGCAGGGCAGATGCTTTACCCTTGCGGCATAAACGCTCCGCCGCGCGCCCATCGGGCGACCTGGCGGAACCTGGGGAGGATAGGATGAGGAAAGCAGTTCTCGGACTGTCGCTGGCGGCATGCGCGTCGCTGGCCGCTCACGAAGCGCTGGCGCAAGCCGGCTTCCCGCCGCCACCGCCGAAAGTGAGCCCCGCAGCGGGCGTCATCGACATGCACGTCCACTCGCATCCGGACGTGTTCGGCCGCAACATGGACGACATCGACCTCGCCCAGCTCGCCAAGGCGCGGGGCATGCGCGGCATCCTGCTCAAGAATCACATCTCGGAAACAGCGAGCCGTGCCGCGCTGGTGATGAAGGTGGTGCCGGGCATCGAGGTTTTCGGCGGCATCGTGCTCAACAAGGCCGTCGGCGGCGTCAACCCCGACGCGGTGGAGTGGATGCACCGCATGTACGGCGGGCGCGGCAAGATGGTGTGGCTGCCGACCTTCGAGGCGGACAAGCATGTGAAGACGCTCTCCAAGCCCGACGCGGTGGGGCTGGTCGTCGCTCCCGGCGGCAACGTCACGCCCGAGATGGAAGCGATCCTCAAGATCATCGCGCGCGAGAACCTCGTGCTGGCGACAGGCCATGTTCATCCAGAGGAGATCATCGCCGTGGTGCGCAAGGGGCGCGAGCTCGGCGTAAGAAACATGGTCATCACGCACGGGCTCACCAATGTGCCGGGACTGACGATGGCGCAAGCCAAGGAGGTCGCGGAGATGGGCGCCGTCATCGAAATCTGCTTCCTGCAGTTCCTCGCCGGCCCCAATGCACCGCTGCCCTTCCTGACCCACTGGACGCAGATCAATGCCAAGCATGTGGCCCAGGCCGTGAAGGAGCTCGGCGCCGAGCGCGTGCTGGTCTCCACCGACCTCGGCCAGAGCGGCAACATGGTGCATCCCGACGGGATCGAGGCGGCGATCGCGGCCATGAAGCGCGAGGGCGTATCCGACGCCGACATCGACACCATGATGCGCAGGAACCCGGCGCGGCTGCTCGGCCTCCAGGGCTGACGCTGCTGCGGGTCTTGATCAGGCGCCCGTCCCGGGTCGATGGTGGGCCGGTTAGGCCGGCGGCACTGGCACGAGCCCGTGGCGCAGCATCGTGTCCTTCATCTTGGCAGGATCGGGCGCACCGGCTGCCAGCAGGCTGGCGATTTCGCGGAAATAGGCAGGGCCAAGCACGCCGGGTGTGAGCACACACAGGCACCTGGCGACGCCGCTGCTAGAGCGCGATCACTTCAGATTGAAGCATATCCAGCGTGCCT
>DATFCC010000195.1:0-4365 GCA_035253505.1 Hyphomicrobiaceae bacterium | reverse complement strand
GGCGGCCGCCGTTCTCGCGGCAGCTCTTTGCCATTTCCACCGTATCGGGCGGATCGCTCGGAGCCGCCGTGTACGCCGCACTGCTCGATCAGTACGGCAGTGGCGCATGGCCGCGACTGCGACCGGAGGGAGCCGACGACGCCCAGTGGTTCCGCAGCGGCAAAGCATACGGCCTGCGCGGCCTGTCACGCGAGCCACTGCCCGGCGTCATGTCGCGCAAGGACGTCGTGCAACAGATCCTCGCCGGCGATTTTCTCTCGCCGGCCATTGCCGCACTCAGTCTCGATATCTGGGTGCCGTTCCACGTCAATCTCATCAACCCCGGCGACCGCACCTATTTTCTCGAGCGCTCGTGGGAGGAGCGCTTCGCCGATCCCTCGGGCGGCACGAAGATCGCCGGCTTGCGCACCCTCGGCCCGCGTGCGACGGGCGGGCAGGCATACCGCGCGACGGGGCTGGAGCGCGGGCTCGCATCGCTGGCGCCCGACGAGACCACCTGGCGGCCACTCCTCGTCTTCAACGGCACGTCGATCACCACGGGCCGTCGCATCATCACGTCGACCCTGCATCCCCTGATGGGCTCGCCAGACGACCCCGACGACCTGCCCGACGAAGAGCGCACGGTCGAAGCCGTGTTTCGCGACGCCTACGACACCTACGACCTGATGTGCTCATCCATGCTGCCGCCGGGGCCGAGCGACTGCACCTGCGTGAGGCCGGCCAAGAAGACGGTGCCGGAAGTGGTGCGCATCAAGGGTTGCGACGTACGCCTCAGCACAGCCGTGTCGAATGCGGCCCGCTTCCCCGTAGTGTCGTCGCATGGCGATATCACGACCACCGGCGGCAAGCTGGTCGATCGCATCGCCGACGGCGCCTACTTCGACTATTCCGGCATCGTCTCGGCGATGGAATTGCACGCCCAGATCGCCCGCGTGGACGTCAAGTTGAACCCCTTCGTCCTCTTCCTGACCAACGATCCGGGCTTCAATCCGCAAGCTTGCGAGGGCAGCGGCGCGGGCGATGCCGCGCCCCTGGACGAGCTCGACGTCCTGCGTCGCCCGACCGCGCCGCCGACGACGCCGGCGCGCGGCGAGCTTTTCTCCTCCCTGCGCTATCCGTTGGACACCGTGCTCAACGCACGCGTCGCGCGCAGCGGCCATACCATGGCGCAGAGCGTGCTCCTCAACCGCTATCAGAACGTCCGCGCCGGCTACGACACCGCTCCGCGCAGCATGGTGCAGTTGCGGGAGGGCCTGCAGGCCTTCGTCAGCTTCGACATTGTCTCCGTCGGTGCCCGCTGCAACAAGGACAAGCAGGTGCATCCCGTCCCCATGAGCTGGTGGCTGTCCATGCCGACCCAGGCCTATCTGGACCAGGAGATCTGCGCGCCGCACAACCGCGGCTCGATCGCCGGCCTGCTCTCGCAGCTCGGGCCGCAGCCGCCGGCCAACGAGACGGGGGCGCACATGGAACGGTACGCGCGCGAGAAGGCCCACGTCGATGCTTCCTGCGGTGGCCCCGGAGCCGTGCCCCGGAGCGGCAGGCAGACGCGGTGAGTGCAATCGCGGCCGACGTCGGATAGTCTGGTGGGGGGTTTGGGGCTACCCGCCTGCGCGTCCCGCGCGGAAGCACGAGGGAGACCGACAAGCATGTGGAACTTCGCCATTCCGAAATGGCTGGTCGCTGCGGCCGCTGCCCTGACCGTCATCGCCTTCTCGCCGCAGGTGACACTCGCCGTCGGCGACCCGCCACCCCAGCCGAAGCCGAAGCCCAAACCGAAACCCAAGCCGAAGCCGAAACCCAAGCCCAAGGACACGGGCTCGCTGAGCGACGACCAGATCTATAGCCTCGGCTACTGGCAGGCGAAGGACGGCGCCTTCGAGCAGGCATTGGCCACGCTGCGCACGGCTGCGAACCAGGCCGATCCGCGCATCCAGACCATGATCGGCTTCTCGCTGCGCAAGCTCGGCCGCATCGACGAGGCCATGACGCATTACAACGCCGTGCTGGCCGCGCATCCCGACCGCACCACGACTCGCCAATACCTGGGCGAGGCGTACTTGCAGATCGGTGAGCCGGCCAAGGCCAGGGAGCAGCTTGCCGAGATCGCCAGGCGCTGCGGCGTCGTCTGCGAGGACTACCAGCTCCTGTCTGAAGCGATCGCCAAATACGAGAAGGGCGCCGGCTGAGGCCGTCGACCGGCTCATCAATCGGGCCTCGCACGCGCGCGGTGTGCGGGGCCTCTCTCGCTCGAGAGCGTGCGCAGGAAGGCGACGAGGTCGGCCTTCTCCCGCGCGCTCAACCGCAGCGTCCGGTTGACGTGCGGAGCGAGCGAGGGCCTCCTGGCGAAGCCGCCGCTGTAGTGCGCGACGACCGCCCGCAGCGTGGCGAGCGAACCGTCGTGCATGTAGGGGGCGGTGAAGGCAAGCTCGCGCAAGCCGGCGTCTTGAACGCGCGCTGCCCCGGCGTCCCACCGGGCAGCGCGCCGCGCCCGTCATCCCGGCTGCGCAATCCCACATCGTGGAAGCGGTCGTCGGTGAAGCGCCAGCCCCCGTGGCAGAGCACGCAGCCCGCCTTGCCCACGAACAGGGAGAACCCGCGCGTCTCTGTTGGTCGCAGCGCGGCCGCGTCGCCGTCGATCCAGGCATCGAACCGGGTGCGTGGCGAGACCAGGGAGCGCACATAGCTGGCGAGCGCCTTGACGATCGCCTCCTGGGATACCCCGCCGTGTCCAGGGAAGGCCGCCTCGAAGAGTGCCGCGGCGTCCCGATCCGCTCCCAGGCGGCCGATGATCGTCGCCCAGTCGCCCGCCATCTCCTGCGGCGCTTCGACGGGCATCGCCACCTGCGCCTCGAGCGATGGCGCGCGGCCATCCCAGAAGAAGTGCTGGCCCCACGCCAGATTCCACAGGGAAGCCGTGTTGCGGGGCAAATCGCCGCCGGTGATGGAGCGCGCCCGCCGCCGCCCATCGGTGAGGGCATGCTCCGGGCGATGGCAGCTTGCGCACGCGCGGTCGCCCCGGCCGGAGAGGCGGACGTCGGCGAAGAGGCGCCGGCCCAGCACGACCTTCTCATGTGTCAGAGGATTGCCGGGCGGCGAAGGCGGCGGGTCCGGCGGACGGGCGAACAAGGCCCGCCATGGCGCTGCGGCATCCGTGCCCTGCGCGTCAGCAAGGCCCGCACTCAGAAGCCAGGACAGGCAGAGCATGGCCAGGAAAACGGAAGCGCACGAGAGGCGGGACTGGAGCATCCGAGGCGGCCAAGGTTTTCTCACCCCTACCACTTCGTCTGAGCGCCGTCTGCGCTGCCGGCCGCGCGCCTCTCAACGCGACTGTGCGGCGAACCGCGGAGATCCCGCCTCCTGCTGGTGAACATCCGTCCAGGCATAGCCCTTGGCGATGCGCCGGCCGGGAAACAGCACGGTAACTGGGTTGATGTGGACTCCCTTCGGGTTCCGCACCTCATAGTGCACGTGCGGACCGGTGGAATGGCCCGTGCTGCCGAGGGTGCCCAGCTTGTCGCCCTGGTCCAGCATCTGGCCGACCCTGGCGGTAATCTTCTGCAGGTGGCCATACAGGTGCGCGCGGCCGAGATCGTCACGCGTCATGACGCAATTGCCGTAGCCGCCGCGCCAGCCGGCAAACGTCACGCGCTGGCGCGCCGTCGTCGAGAACACCGGCGAGCCCAGGCGGCCGGCGAGGTCGATGGCCGGATGCACCCGGCCCTGGTTGAAGAGGCTCGTCACCCGCCCGTTGGCAAACGGCATGATGAACTCGGCCGACACTGCCGCATCATCTTCCAAGGGCGGGACGGCGAGCGGGTCGCCGCGGTGGCTGTAGGCGGCCCTCGGATCGACCCGCAGCGACATCGGCAGGCGCGGCGGCTCGCTCTGCCTGCGTCTGAAGCCGAAAGGCGGCTCCTCGCGCAGCCGCGGACCCAGCGCCAGCAGGTCGCGATCGGCCAGCGTCGTGCTCAGCGACGGCAGCGAAGGGCCTGGTTTTGCACGATCCCCGTCCTGCTGCGGCACCCAGGAGCCCGGCGCCAAAGTTGGGTCGTGCAGCGCGACCACGCTATCGCCTGCCGGCGTTCCCGCCGGCGCTCCCGGAGGTGGCGTCCATAACACCGGCACCACCGCTGGCTCCTCCCTGGCGGCGTCGGCCTCTTCCTCCGAGAGCGACCTCGGCACTGCCGGCAGCGGCACCCACGCCAGGCGCACGAGCTGATCGCCGTCGCGGAAAGCCATGTCACGCAGGGCACCGGTGCGCAGCGGGCCCCGGTCGTGCGTCACCGCACCGGCCGACCGGCTGCGCACGATCAATGGCCCATTCGCCCCCTTCAGGGCGGGCCTGGCGGAGGCTTCGGGGTT
>DATFCC010000194.1:0-4587 GCA_035253505.1 Hyphomicrobiaceae bacterium | reverse complement strand
TCCGGAAACGACGACGGCGTGCCCGCGCGAATACTTGTGCCCGTCGATGCGTGGCGTCGGAAATGCGCTGCGCCAGAGATCAGGACGATTGAGCCAGGCCTGGGGCCGGATCGCTTCCAGCACGTGATCGGGGATGCCGATATCGGCGACGCGCACCTTCCCGCATAGCCCACGGCCCGGCAGCAGCACGTGGCCGGGCTTGCGCCGGAAGAAGGTGACGGTGGAGGTGGCCTGTACGACAGCCCCTTGTGCGAGGCCCGTGGTGCCGTCGAGGCCGCTCGGCACGTCCACCGCAATCACCGGCTTGCCCGAGCCATTGATGGCGCGCACGGCCTCCGCGGCCGGCCCATCGAGCGGACGCGAAAGGCCGGCACCGAACAGCGCATCGATGATGACATCTGCCCCGTCGGCAATATCCGCGCCGAGCGGCTCGGTCGCGCCCGCCCAGCGTCCCGCCATGACGGCGGCGTCACCCTTGAGCGCGCCGCGGTCGCCGAGCAGGGCGAGCCGGACGCGGTAGCCCTGCTGCAGCAGGAGCCTCGCCGCGACGAAGCCGTCGCCGCCGTTGTTGCCGGGTCCGCAGGCGATCGTGACAACCGCTCCGGGCATCGGCGCCGCCGCGGCGGCCACCTCGGCGACGGCGCGCCCGGCGTTCTCCATCAGCTCGATGCCTGGGGTTCCCGCGGCCAACGCCAGGGCGTCGGCGCGCGCCATCTCGGTCGCCGTCAGCAGCTCCATGCCCACGCAATGCCTCCTTGCGGGCTCCATCTTGCGCCGTCAGCTCTTCCGAGCCAAATCCGCATGCTCGGAAGGCCGGGTTTCGGACTGCCTAGTAGATAGGCAATTCGCTCTTGAAATAGGCACAAACGCGACTTGCTCTGTGCGGTTTTTGCCCTGTAGATACGCACCAGCCCTGCACTGCTCGGCAATTCCGCACGCGCCAACCCTTGGCATGCTGCGTGCTTGATTGCGAGCCATCGGCGGGAGCCTCGTCGAACGGTTGGAGGTGAAGGCGGGCATGAAGAAGATCGAGGCCATCATCAAGCCGTTCAAGCTCGACGAGGTGAAGGAGGCTCTGCAGGAGATCGGCCTGCAGGGCATAACCGTGATCGAGGCCAAGGGTTTCGGCCGCCAGAAGGGCCACACCGAGCTCTATCGCGGGGCCGAGTACGTGGTCGACTTCCTGCCGAAGGTGAAGCTCGAGGTCGTGCTGAGCGAGGAGATGCTGCCCAAGGCGCTGGAGGCGATCCAGCGGGCCGCCAAGACGGGCCGCATCGGCGACGGCAAGATTTTTGTATCGACGGTCGAGGAGGCGATCCGCATCCGCACCGGAGAGACGGGATCGGACGCGATCTGACGCCGATCGACGCGGGGGGCGGAAACGCAACCTCAAACACCAGTTCAAGTGAGGACAGGGGAATAGCAATGGCCGCAGAAAGACCGAAGTCCGTTGGCGACGTGCTGAAGATGATGAAGGACAAGGAAGTCAAGTTCCTTGACCTGCGCTTCACGGACACCAAAGGCAAGATGCAGCACGTCACGGCCGACGGGTCGTGCGTCGACGAAGCCATGTTCGCCGACGGCTACGCCTTCGATGGCTCCTCGATCGCCGGCTGGAAAGGCATCGAGGCCTCCGACATGACGCTGATGCCGGATCCGTCGAGCGCCCACATCGATCCCTTCTTCGCCCAGACCACGATGGCCGTGTTCTGCGACGTGCTGGAGCCCTCCACCGGCGAGATGTACGAGCGCGACCCGCGCTCCATCGCCAAGCGTGCCGAGGCCTACATGAAGCAGACCGGTATCGGCGATACGGTCGTATTCGGTCCCGAGGCCGAGTTCTTCATCTTCGATGACGTGCGCTACAACGTCGATCCTTACAACACCGGTTTCAGGCTCGACAGCGCCGAGCTGCCCTCCAACTCCGGCACCGAGTACGAGATGGGCAACCTGGCCCACCGCCCGCGCACCAAGGGCGGCTATTTCCCCGTGCCGCCCGTCGACAGCGCCCAGGACATCCGCTCCGAGATGCTCTCGGTGATGGCCGAGATGGGCGTGGTGGTCGAGAAGCATCACCACGAGGTGGCCTCCGCCCAGCACGAGCTCGGCATCAAGTTCGGCCCGATGGTGATGCTCGCCGACCACCTGCAGATCTACAAGTACGTGATCCACAACGTGGCTCAGGCCTACGGCAAGTCGGCCTGCTTCATGCCCAAGCCGATCTTCGGCGACAACGGCTCGGGCATGCATTGTCACCAGTCGATCTGGAAGGGCTCGACGCCGGTGTTCGCGGGCAACAAGTACGCCGACCTCTCCGACACCTGCCTCTACTACATCGGCGGCGTCCTCAAGCACGCCAAGACCATCAATGCCTTCACCAACCCGACCACCAACTCCTACAAGCGGCTGGTGCCGGGCTACGAGGCGCCCGTTCTGCTCGCCTACTCGGCGCGCAACCGCTCGGCGTCGTGCCGCATCCCGGTGGTGTCGAGCCCCAAGGCCAAGCGCATCGAGATCCGCTTCCCCGATCCCGCTGCCAACCCTTATCTCGGCTTCTCCGCCATGCTGATGGCCGGTCTCGACGGCATCCAGAACAAGATCCACCCCGGCGAGGCCATGGACAAGAACCTCTACGATCTGCCGCCCGAGGAGCTGTCCAAGATCCCGACGGTATGCGGCTCCCTGCGCGAGGCCCTGACCAACCTCGACGGCAATCGCGAGTTCCTGAAGAAGGGCGGCGTGTTCACCGACGACATGATCGACGCCTACCTCGAGCTGAAGATGGCCGAGGTCGAGCGCTTCGAGATGACGCCGCATCCGGTCGAGTTCGACATGTACTACTCAGTCTAGTTGGCGCTCACCCGCTGGAATGCGAGAGGGCGGCCCCTGAGGCCGCCCTCTTCTTTCGCGCTCTCACCGCGGAAGGCGTGTCGACCCTTGCGTGCCGCATATTTCGCTGCGCGAGATTCGGGATGTCAGTTGTCGGCTTGGTAGGCTCGCGATTGTCATCCCGGCGGGAGCGCAGCGCAGAGCCAGGACCAGGGACCGCGGTGGTTCCTGCATGCGACTTGGGCTAGCCTCTCCCGGCGCATTGGAGGGCGCAGCCGATGGCCAGCGATCGCAGCACACGCATCCTCACGACGCACGCCGGCAGCCTGCCGCGGCCGCCGCAGCTCACCAGCCTTTTCACCCGCCGCTCGCGCGGCGAGGCCGTCGACGAAGGCACCCTCGCCCGCGCGGGACACGAGGCGGTTGCCTGGGTGGTCGCCCGGCAGCGCGAGGCCGGTATCGACATCGTCTCCAACGGCGAACAGCAGCGCGAGTCCTTCGTTCTTTACCTGCGCAGGCGGCTGAGCGGCATCGGCGGGCAGGGTGACCGGCAGGGGTTCGCCGATATCGAGCGCTACCCCAAGTTCAAGGAGGAGCGCGCCCGCTTCCTCGCCGGCCGCGAGGCGGTGAGCAACGTCGCCCATCTGCCGAAATGTATCGGTGCCGTGAGCTACATCGGCAAGGACGAGCTCGACGCCGAGTGCGCCACGTTCAAGGCGGCCTATGCCGAAAAGGGGCAGGGCGCCACGGCTCCCTTCTTCACCGCTGCCTCGCCCGGCATCCTGGCCTCCATCGTCCGCAACGAGCACTACCCGAGCTTCGAGGCCTACCTCGACGCGGTCGCAGCCGCCCTGCGTGTTGAATACGAGACGATCATCGCCAACGGGTTCAACCTGCAGATCGACGCTCCTGATCTGGCGCTCGAGCGCCATGCGTCGTTCGGCAAGCGGCCGCTCGCGGACTTCCAGCACTTCGTCGACATGGTGGTCGCCGCCATCAACGGGGCGCTCGTCAACATACCGCGCGACAAGGTGCGGCTGCACGTGTGCTGGGGCAACTACGAGGGACCGCACGACTGCGATGTGCCGCTGGCCGACATCCTGCCCATCCTGCACAAGGCCAAGGTTGGCGGCCTCTATCTTCCGTTCGCCAACTCGCGGCACGCGCACGAGTACAAGCTCCTCAAATCGATGCCCCTGGCGGACGATCAGGTGGTCGTCGCCGGCGTCATCGACACGGTCACCAACTACATCGAGCACCCCGAAACGGTCGCCGACCGGCTGGAGCGCGTGGCCGAAGCCGTGGGCGATCCGGCGCGTGTGATCGCCGGCACCGATTGCGGGTTCGACACCTCGGCCGGCATGGGCCGTGTCGCCGAGGACATCGTGTGGGCCAAGCTTGCCTCCATGACGGAAGGCGCGCGTATCGCCTCCAAGCGTCTCTTCGCGTGACGTCTGCCACGTCGCCGCGTGTCAATCCGTCCTGCGGCGGCGGGAAGCCGCGACGGCGCTGCGACTGCACGTTAGGGTGACAGTGACAGGTGACCGCGCGCCAAGCAGGCTCAGCCGGGGCGCGCGCCGAGTGGGCTGCAGAGCATGGCAACGCCGGGCGGCCGGGATCGTGACGCCGACGTGGTTCGTCTGGAGGAGCTGGCCGGCTCGGATCGCCGGCGGCTCGTCGTGGCCTCCATCTTGTCCGCCGGCGCCGGCGCGCTTTGGATCGCGCAGGCCTGGGTGCTCGCAGGGGCGGTGGCCGGCG
>DATFCC010000193.1:0-15969 GCA_035253505.1 Hyphomicrobiaceae bacterium | reverse complement strand
CGATGGCCTGGGACGCACCCGGCCAGAACGGATGCACGCCGTAGAGGCGCTCCAGGACGTCGAGCGCCGCCTTCTTTTGCCCGATCTCGCGCAGGACCTGTGCCAAGCCATCGAGCGCCTTGAAGTGGTTGGGATCGAGAGCCAGCGTACGCCGCAAATCGCCCAGGGCGAGCGCCAGCTCGTTGCGCTGGAAATGGACGTAGGCGCGGCGGTTCCAACCCTCAGTGAAGTCGGGAGCCTGCTCGACCACGTTGTCGAGGAATTTGAGGGCGCGGTCGTAGTTCTTTTCCGACACCGCCTTGGTCGCCCGGCCAAGCAGCAAATCCACCGTCGGGCTGCCCGAGTGCGTCCAGACGCGCTCAATGCCTTCCGCAACCGCCCTCGCCGTGCCTTCGTCCTCGGCGGTGGCGAGCAGCGCGTAAAGATCGGAGAGGGTGCGGTCGCGCTCGGCCGGCGTTCTCGGCAGCGCGGAAGGAGCGCGCTTGTCAGCCTTCGGAGGCGAAGGTTGGGTGAGAGCCGGTTGAGACGGCCACAGGGCCGTGAGGAAAACCGCCGCGGTTCCGGCCAGCGCGAGCAGCCTCAGATTCGCTTTGGACATGGGCGCAAGAATAGCGCCGCAGCACCCGCAACGTCAAAAGCAGAACGCGCGACTAGCCCTGGCGCGCCTTGAAACGGCGGTTTGTCTTGTTGATGATGTAGACGCGGCCCTTCCGGCGCACGACGCGATTGTTGCGGTGACGCCCGCGCAGCGATTTCAACGAGTTCCGGACCTTCATGGGCCTGACGCCTTGGCAAGGATGGATGAAACGATGGCCCGCGGCCAATCTTGGCCCCCAAAAGCCACAAAATTCGCAATCTCGCAACCTGTAAGACGACGCTAGGGCCGGTCTCTTGCGCAAACGAGTTCTCTCGCTGCGCTCCGCGCGGCTACGCTAAGCTGCCTCCTTGAGCCTTACTTGATCCGGAGAGTGACCATGATCCCCGAGACCTGCCGGCGCGTCGTGCTCGTGCGTCGCCCTGCCGCAGAGCCCACCAACGAAGATTTCCGGGTCGAGCAAGTGCCGGTGCCGAAACCCGGGCCGCGCGAGGTGCTCGTGCGCGTCATCTACCTCTCGCTCGACCCCTACATGCGCGGACGTATGCGCGATGCCGCGTCCTACGCAGCGCCCGTCGGCATCGGCGAGGTGATGACCGGCGGCACGGTGGGCGAGGTCGTCAGCTCGAACATCGCCGGTCTGAAGCCTGGCGACATCGTCGAGGACCGGCTGGGCTGGCAGGAGTACGCCCTGGGCGGCCCGGGCCTGCGCAGGATCGATCCGTCGCTGGCTCCGATCTCGACGGCAAACGGCGTGCTCGGCATGCCGGGAATGACGGCCTACTTCGGCCTGTTCGAGGTCGGGCAGCCGAAGGCCGGCGAGACGGTCGTGGTGTCGGCCGCGTCGGGTGCCGTTGGACAGGTGGTCGGACAGCTCGCGAAGATTGCCGGCTGCCGCGTCGTGGGCATCGCCGGCGGCGCGCAGAAGTGTGCCTTCGTCAAGGATACGCTCGGCTTCGATGCCTGCCTCGACTACAAGGCGGCTGGCGATCTCGCCGCCGCCGTCAAGGACGCGTGCCCCAACGGCGTCGACGTCTACTTCGACAATGTCGGCGGCAAGGTCAGCGACGCCGTGTTCCTCCATCTGAACTTCTTCGCCCGCGTCTCGCTGTGCGGCTCGATCTCGCAGTACAACGCCACATCCCCCGAAATGGGACCACGGCTGCTGGGGCTGTTCGTGGGGCGGCGCGTCAACATGCGCGGCTTCATCGTCACCGACTTCACCAGCAAGTATGGGCCGGCGATGCGCCAGATGGGCGAGTGGGTCCGCTCGGGGCGGATCAAGTACAAGGAAGACATCGTCGAAGGGCTCGAGAAGGCGCCGCGCGCCTTCATCGGCCTGCTGCGCGGCGAGAACTTCGGCAAGCTGCAGGTGAAGGTGGGGCGCGAGCCCGGAGCGCGCTGAGGCGATGGCGGGTACCTACCGGGCGGTCGTGTGCTCCAGGCTCGGCCCGCCGCACACGCTCAGCGTCGAGAATCTGCCACGGCCGGATTTGCGCGCGGGCTGCGTGCGCGTCGCCATCGTGGCGGCGGGGATCAACTTTCCCGACTACCTGACCGTCCAGGGCCTCTACCAGCATCGCCCGACGCTGCCGTTCGTGCCGGGCGTGGAGGCCGCCGGGCGCATCATCGAGGCCGCGCCGGATGTCGGCCGCGAAGAGCTGGGGCGCAGCGTCATCGTGCGCATGCGCACGGGCGGCTACGCCGAGGAGGCCGTGGTGCCTCTCGCCGATACCCTGCACCTGCCAGCCGGTTTCTCGTTTGCCGAGGGAGCGACGCTGCTCGTCGCCCATACCACGGCATACCATGCGCTCGAAACGCGCGCGGGCCTGAAGGCCGGCCAGACCCTGCTCGTGCTCGGGGCGGCCGGCGGCGTGGGGCTTGCGGCCGTGCAGATCGGCAAGCTGACCGGCGCCCGCGTGCTGGCAGCCGCCTCGACCGCGCACAAGCGCGACATGGCCGCGCGCATGGGCGCGGAAGCCCCGGTCGACTATACCGCGCAGCCGATCGAGGAAGCGGTGCGCGCGCTGACGGACGGGCGCGGCGTCGACGTCGTCTTCGACCCTGTCGGGATCGCGCAGGAGTCGGCACTCCGCTGCCTTGCCTTCGGCGGCAGGCTTCTCATCGCCGGGTTCGCCGGCGGCTCCATCCCGCACTATGCGGCCAACCGCATCCTGCTCAAGGGCTGCGCGGTCGTCGGCGTGCGGGCCGGCGAAGCCGGCCGCAACGATCCGCACATGCGCCGGCGGGAGACCGCATCGCTCATGGCCCTCGCCGATCGTGGCCAGATCAGGCCGCTCGTCTCGGCACAGTTTCCGCTGCAGTCGTTCGCCGAGGCGATGCAGTTGCTGGGCGACCGGCGCGCGATCGGGCGCGTCGCCCTGACAATGTGACGCAAGAGCCGGGCAAGGTCATTCCGGGGTCCGCGAGCGTCACGCGCAGCGAGCGCGCTGGCGCGCAGCTCGGGAACCGCCCCTGATTCGGCGCGTTGACGAGGCGAGTTCGAAAGCCGTCCGCGCTCCAGTGGGAACCGGACACCTTGGGGCTCGCGGTGGAGGCAATCCCGCGGGCCCCAATACTTTTGTGCCGCGCGCTCTGTGCCGCGCATGGCCGGCGGGCGTCAGTCGCTATCGCCGTCCTTGCTGCCGCCCATCTCGCGCAGCCGGGCGAATACGCGCGCATCCTCCTCGGCCTCGGTTTCCTCCGGCTTCTCCTCGGCGGGCTTGGGCACGACGATCTCGACGTCCGGCTGCGGTCCAAGACCCGGAACCGTCTGCGAGGCGGGCAGCAGCGTGCCGGCCTTCTCCAGCGGCCTGCCCGCCGCCTTCCTCTCCCGCTCCAGGCGGCGCGCGGCTTTGGCCACCTCGTTGTCGAGGTCGATCTGCGTGCACAACCCCAGTGTCACCGGGTCCTGCGGCTGCAGGTTGGGCGAGTTCCAGTGCGTGCGTTCGCGTATGGCGGCGATGGTCGGCTTGGTCGTGCCGACCAGGCGCATGATCTGGCTGTCCTTGAGTTCGGGGTGGCTGCGCAGAAGCCACAGAACCGCGTTGGGCCGATCCTGGCGTCGGGAGACCGGGGTGTAGCGCGGGCCCTTCTTGCTCTTGACCTCCGGAATGTCGATTTTCGATTCCGCCAGCTTGAGCTGGTAGTCGTGATCCTCCTCGCCGCGCGCGATCTCCTCGCGCGTGAGCTGGCCGCTGGAGATGGGATCCATGCCCTTGATCCCCTGTGCCACGTCGCCGTCGGCGATGCCCTTCACCTCCAGCACGTGCAGCTCGCACAGCTCCGCGATCTGCTCGAAGGACAACGAGGTATTCTCCACGAGCCACACGGCGGTCGCCTTTGGCATCAACAGTTTGCGGTCGCTCATAGGACCCCTTTCACAGACCCACTGAGGCATTCGCCCCAGCAGGCCAAGCCATGCATCAGGATTGGGTGAAGAGGGGGCTTATAGCCCGAGCCAGCCGGCGCATGCAACTGCCGTGCCGACCCGCGCCCAAAATTGTTGCAGTGCTGCATCGCCGCCCATCCGTCGGGGCAAACTGGCGGGCTCGCTGTCCCCTGGAGCGCCAGCCGGCTGTGGCCACAAATCTGCGGCAGCGAACAATCTTTTCAGCTTCCCCAGCGTTATCCATGCCGCCGGCGTCCGGCATGTTGCGGCGCAAACGCGACGCGATTAGTTTTGCGCTGCGGCATGAACGGAAGGCACCACGGCCCATGAACCTCATCACGCGGCAGACATACTACTTCGAGGACCTCGAGGTCGGCATGGAGGCAAGTTTCTCCAAGACGGTCAGCCAGTCCGACATCGTGTCGTTCGCCGAGGTGACCGGCGACAAGAACCCGGTGCACCTGGATGCCGCCTACGCCGCCAAGACGATCTTCAAGGAGCCGATCGCCCACGGCATGCTGACGGCCGGCTACATCTCCGCGGTGTTCGGCATGGAATTGCCGGGCCCGGGCGCCATCTACGTCTCGCAGACATTGAATTTTCGCGGGCCCGTCCGGGTCGGCGACAAGGTCGTGGCCAAGGTGCGGGTGATGGAGCTCTATCCCGCCAAGCGCCGCGCCCGCTTCGAGAGCATCTGCTCCGTCGCAGGCAAGCCGGTGCTGGAGGGCGAGGCCGTGCTGATGGTGCCGCAGCGCCCCGCGGTCTGACGGTTCTCGCCGAGCACGGGCCGGCCTCGCAACGGTGGGCGAGGGCTTGACCGGGGCACGCGCAATGCGCAATCCCTGATCCATGCGCATCGTCCAAGGCACCGGCAATATCCCCAGCGCTGCTCGCGGCGCGGCGCTTGCCATCGGCAATTTCGATGGCGTGCACCGTGGACACCAGGCGCTCATCGAGGCGACGCGGGCCGAGGCGCAGCGGCTCGGCACACAGGCGGGCGCCGTCGTGTTCGAGCCGCATCCGCGCGAGTTCTTCCAGCCTGACAAGCCGCATTTCCGCCTGACGCCTCTGCCCCTCAAGTTGCGGCTGCTGGGCGAGTTCGGGCTCGACGTTGCCGTTGTCCTGGCATTCGACGCGAGTCTCGCCGGCCTGACGGCCGAGGACTTCATCGCGCGCGTCATCGTGGGTCAGCTTGCCGCGCGCCAGCTCGTGGTCGGCTACGACTTCCGCTTCGGCAAGGGCCGGGGCGGTGACCCGGAAGGCCTCCGGCGCGCCGGAGAAGGGCTGGGGTTCGGGGTCACCATCATCGGCCAGGTCGCGGAGGCAGGCGAGGTGTTCTCCTCGAGTGCGATCCGCGCCGACCTTGCTCAGGGTGACGTCAAGGGCGCCGCGGAAATGCTGGGTTGGTGGTGGCGCGTCGCCGGCGTCGTGCGCGGCGGGGCCAAACGCGGCACCGGCATGGGCTTTCCAACAGCCAACATCGGCCTGGCGCCCGGCACCGCGCTCGCGCACGGCATCTACGCCGTCCGCGTTCATCGCGAGGGCCACGCCTATCAGGGTGCGGCCTATCTCGGCACGCGCCCGACCTTCGATGATGGCGCGCCGGTGCTGGAGGTGTTTCTGTTCGATTTCAGCGGCGACCTCTACGGCCGGGAAATCGAGGTGGAGTTCATCGACTTCATCCGTCCGGACCGCCGGTTCGACGGCGCCGCGGCCCTGCAGGTGCAGATGGAGCTCGATTGCGCGCAGGCGAGGGAGGTTTTGGCGGCCGCCCCCATCTCGCCCTCGTAGGCCGAATTGTGCGCTGCGAGTAACGCTCTATTGACCGCCGGGCCGGGCGATTGCAGTGTAGAAGCTGAAACACCAGTGTGCTTCGGCCGTTGGCGAGGAGTGGGGGCGCAGGGAAGGCCCCGAGACCTGGAGGAAGTCCATGAAGCTGGAATGGCAAAAGCCGGTCGTGGTCGAGGAGGAGGTCGGGCTCGAGGTAACGAGCTATTCCCCGGCCGAGCTCGACCGCCGCTGAACGGGTTGCTTTTGAAGGATTGCATGAACGGCGGCCTAATGGCCGCCGTCGGTTTTTGAGGGCCGTTCCGGCCGGGTTCGCCACTGAACCGCCGCCCTGCTGCCCGGTGTCCGGTATCAGCGGCCGTCCGGCGCCGCCGCGGAACGCGCAATTGCCATGCGGCGCATTCATTCTCCTGTCTCGCTCGCCAATGTCGAGGACGCCAAGGCGCGGGCGTTCGTGGTGCTGTTCACCTGCGATGCCGCCGCTCGTGCCATTCTGATCACGCTGGTGCCGCTCGAGGCCTACGGCGTGTTGGGTGCGGCCCAGCTCGTCAGCATCGTCTACTTCCTGGTCGGCCTGCTGGGGCTCGCCTCGAACCTGACAGTGCCGCTGATCCTGCATCTGCTGCGGCGGCGCTGGGTGCTGACCATCGGCGCGCTGGCGCAGATCGCGAGCACGCTCCTCTTCGCCTGGGGCACCAAGGCCTCGCTGGTGGTCGGCCTTGCCGTGCAGGTCGTGGCCATGGCCATGCTCGACGTGGTCATCAATCTCTATCTGCTGGATCACATTCCGCGCCGGGGCCTCAACCACTTCGAGCCGCGACGGTTGCTGTTCGCGGGCACTGCATTTGCGCTGGGCCCGTGGGTTGGCGTCTACCTGCATCGCAACGTCGGCACGAACCTCACCTATGTCATCGCCGCCCTCTCGACCCTGACCCTCCTGACCTACTTCTGGACCCTGCGCCTGACCGACAATCCGAGCCTGCAGGCGGGCGTGGTGCCGCCGCCCAGCCCCTTGCGGTTCGTATCGCGCTTCTTCGCGCAGCCTCGGCTGGTGCTGTCGTGGCTTCTCGCGCTGGGCCGAAACGGCTGGTGGGTGATGAACTTCATCTACACGCCGATTTTCGTGACCAGCGCAGGCTATCGCCCGGAGATCGGCGGCGCGCTGGTCTCGCTCGGGTTGGCGCCGATGCTGCTGGTGCGCGTCTACGGACGCATCGGGCGCGAGATCGGCATCCGCAACCTCCTGTGCGTCGGCTACGGCCTCACCGGCGTCTGCAGCCTCTTGGCCGCCGTTGCGGCTGCCGCCGGCGCGCCCCTGCTGTGCATGGCGTTGCTGTGGCTTGCCGCGTTCTCCGCGACCATCATAGACGGCGCCGGCAACGTGCCGTTCCTGCGCGCCGTGCATCACTACGAGCGGGCGGAGATGACGTCCGTTTTCATGACCTTCCGCCAGGTCGGATCCATCGCCGTTCCGGGCATCCTGGCCGTCGTTCTCTGGGTGCTGCCGTTGTGGGGCGTCTTCGCCGTCGGCGGTCTCATTGCCGTCGGCATGGCCGGGCTGTCCCGCTACCTGCCGAAACGGCTGTGATGCCGCCCGCAACTGGCAAGGCGCCGCCCTGCCGTGTAGTCTTGTCTTGATCGCTGCAGTCTCGAGGTCTCCACATGCCCAAACGTGCCAACGAGCGCGTCGCCTGGTTCAACGGCGAGTTCATGCCGGAAAGCCAGGTGCGCATTCCATTCCGCGACATGAGCTGGGTGTACGGCGACGGTGGCTTCGACATGACGCGCAGCTTCGGGCACCGCCTGTTCAAGCTGAAGGAGCACACGGACAGGCTCTACCGCTCGCTCAAATACCTGCGCATCGATCCGGGTTTCGGGCCGCAGAAGATGTGCGAGCTGACCGAGGAGGTGTTCGAGCGCAACCGCCACCTGCTGGGTCCGGACGACGACTACTGGGTGGCACAGCGGCTCAGCCGCGGCGTCAAGAAGGTGGACGGCGACAACCTCGAGCACCATGGGCCGAACGTGGTGCTGGAATGCTCGCCGCTGCCCTTCGTGCAGCGCGCCAAGCTGTTCAAGGACGGCATCCGCGTCATGGTGCCATCGCACCGCCGGGTGCCGCCGGACTCGCTCACGCCGCGCGCCAAGACGCACAACTACCTCAACCTGATCGTCGCCAGCCAGGAGGTGACCAGCGTCGACCCGGAGGCGTGGGCCGTGCTGCTCGACGTCAACGGCAACCTGTGCGAGGGCCAGGGTTCGAATATCTTCGTCGTCCGCGGCGAGGAAATCCTCACCCCGCGGGAGAAGTTCGTTCTGCCGGGCGTCAGCCGGCAGACCGTAATCGACCTGGCGCGCGAGGAAGGTCTTGCTGTGCAGGAGGCCGACATCGACCTCTACGACGCCTACAGCGCTGACGAGGTTTTTCTCACCTCGACCTCGCTGTGTATCTGCCCGGTGACCAAGATCAACGGCATGGAGATCGGTCCCAAGGGTCAGATCTGGGGCCCGGTGACCCAGCTGCTGGCCGATGCCTATCGCCGCTTCGTCGACCACGACTTCGTCGGCCAATACCTCAAGCGCTACGCATCGGGAATGCAGGCGCGGGCATTCTGAGGTTCGGCGAGCTTCGAGGGAACTCGGGGTCAGTCACCTCGGGGTTGCCGGCGATGTACGGCAGAAACAGGTGCAGCGAGGGGTCTGACCCCATCGGCGACCATCGGCGATCATGATCATCAAGGTACTCGGCTCGGCTGCCGGCGGCGGATTTCCGCAGGCCAACTGCAACTGCCGCAACTGCGCCGACCTCAGGCTCGGCAGGGCGGGCTTGGAGCCGCGCACGCAGTCCTCTCTCGCCGTGAGCGCCGACGGGCAGAGCTGGCTGCTGCTCAACGCCTCGCCCGACCTGCGCCAGCAGATCGGCGCCACGCCGGCGCTGGCCCCGCGGCCCGGCAAGCGTGCCCGCAGCAGTCCCATCGCGTCGGTCGTTCTCACCAACGGCGACGTCGATCACGTGGCGGGGCTGCTCAGCCTTCGCGAGGGGTTTGCCTTCACACTGTACGCTTCCGGGCGCGTTCTTGACGCACTGGCCGCCAACAGCATCTTCAACGTGCTCCGCGATGACTGCGTCGGCCGGGTGGAGCTTCCCCTCGAGGGGCGCATCGAAGTCGAGGGCGGTCTGGTCGTGGCGGCCTATGCCGTGCCGGGCAAAGTGGCGCTCTATCTCGAGGATGGCAGCGACGGCTTCGGCACGCGCGAGGGGGACAGCATCGGCATCGCCGTCAGCGACCCCGCAACCGGCGCCCTGTTCCACTATGTCCCGGGGTGCGCCGCCATCGACATATCTCTCGCGCAGCGGCTTCGGGGGGCACGTCTGGTGCTGTTCGATGGCACCCTCTACACTGACGACGAGATGATCGTGCAAGGCCTCTCGGAGAAGACGGGCCAGCGCATGGGCCACATGCCGATGGCGGGCCCCGACGGGTCGATGGCGGCCTTCGCCGAGCTCGATGTGGAGCGTCGCGTCTACGTGCACATCAACAATTCCAATCCCACCCTGCGCCAGGGCAGCCCGGAGCGCCTCGCCGTCGAGCGGGCGGGCTGGGAGATCGCCCATGACGGAATGGAGTTCCGGTTGTGAGCCGCCTGATGAGCCCGGCGGAGCTGGAAGCGGCGATCCGCGCCGTCGGGGCCGAGCGCTACCACGACAAGCACCCGTTCCATCACCTCCTGCACGGCGGCAAGCTCGGCAAGGGCCAGGTGCAGGCCTGGGCACTCAACCGCTACTGCTACCAGTCGGGCGTGCCGCGCAAGGATGCGGCGCTCATGAGCCGCGCGCTCGATCGCGAGCTGCGCCGGGAATGGGTGCACCGCATGCTCGACCACGACGGCAGCGGCGGCGAGGAAGGCGGCATCGAGCGCTGGCTGGTGCTGACGGACGCGCTGGGTCTGGATCGGGACTATGTCGTGTCAATGCGCGGAGCGCTGCCCGCAACGCGGTTCGCCGTGGAGGCCTATGTCGCTTTCGTCCGCGACCGGACGCTGCTCGAGGCCGTGGCCTCCTCCCTCACCGAGCTGTTCGCGCCCTCCATTCATCGGGAGCGCATCGTGGGCATGCTGGAGAACTACGACTTCATCGGCGAGCAGGCGATGCAGTATTTCAAGCGCCGGCTCGACCAGGCCAATCGCGACGCCGATTTCGCCCTCGATTTCGTCAAGCGGCATGCGCTGACGCCCGAGCAGCAGTCGGCCGCCGTCGATGCCGTCCGCTTCAAGTGCAACGTGCTGTGGGCGCAGCTCGACGCCCTGCACCACGCCTACGTCACCCCGGGCCTTGTTCCGCCCGGCGCCTTTCGCCCTGAACCCACATGAGCGACAGCCGCGCGCAGAGAACCATCGTCGACGCGCGGTCGCTGCCGAGGCTGCCGCGCCACATCAAGATGCGCCACGACGGAACGCGCGGCCGCTGGCTGATCCTGGCACCTGAGCGGGTCTTCACGCCCGATGCCGTTGCCGTCGCCGTCCTCAAGCTGTGCGACGGCAGCCGTAGCGTCGAGGCCATCGCCGCCGAGCTGGCGCGGGCCTACGACGCGCCGTGCGAGCGCATTCTCGCCGATATCGTGCCGATGCTGCAGGACCTCGCTGACAAGGGCGTGGTGACGGCATGACCGAGGAGCGCACCCACGATGCATCGGCGATCGGCCCGCCCATCGGCCTCCTTGCCGAGCTGACGCATCGCTGCCCCCTCCAGTGCCCCTATTGCTCGAACCCGCTCGCGCTCGAGCGCGCCGGTGCGGAGTTGCCCACGGAGACCTGGCTCGACGTTCTGGAGCAGGCCGCCGGCCTCGGCGTCCTGCAGCTTCACCTGTCGGGCGGCGAGCCGACCGTGCGGCGCGACCTGGAGGAGATCGTCGCGCAGGCGGCCAGGGTCGGGCTCTACTCCAACCTGATCACGGCCGGGGTCCTGCTGACCCGCGAGCGGCTCGACCGGCTGGCGCTGCTGGGCCTCGACCATGTGCAGATCTCCATCCAGGATGCGGACGCGGTGAACGGCGATCGGCTGGCGCACTACCCGCAAGCCCTCTCCAGAAAGCTCCAGGTGGCTGGCTGGCTGCGCAAGATCGGCCTGCCACTGACGATCAACGCGCCGATCCACCGCCAGAACATCGCCAATCTGCCTGCCATCATCGAGCTCGCCGTCCACGTCGGTGCGCAACGGCTGGAAGTCGCGCATGTTCAGTACTATGGCTGGGCTCTCGCCAACCGGCAGGCCCTGATGCCGACGCGGGCACAGGTCCTCGACAGCGCCGAGCTCGTCGAGAAGGCACGCGAGCGCCTGAAGGGCGTGCTGGTCATCGACTTCGTCGTGCCCGACTACTACGCGCGCCGGCCCAAGCCCTGCATGGGCGGATGGGGCCGCGGCAGCATGAATGTCACGCCGTCCGGCAAGGTGCTTCCCTGCCACGCCGCCGAGACCATACCCGGTCTCGTGTTCGCCAACGTGCGCCAGGCGCGGCTTGCCGATATCTGGCGGGAGTCGCCGGCGTTCGAACGCTTCCGCGGCACGTCCTGGATGCCGGAGCCCTGCCGCTCCTGCGAAATGCAGCGGGTCGACTGGGGTGGATGCCGCTGCCAGGCCCTGGCCTTCGCCGGCGATGCCGCGCTCACCGATCCGGCCTGCGCGAAGTCATCCTTGCACGCCGCATTCGTCGGCGTCGCCGAGCAGGAGGCGTCCGATGCCCCGCGGCAGCTCGTGTTCCGCCGTCCGCGGACGGGAACGCAACTCTGAGGCTGGCAGTTCGCAGGCGTCTCACTTAGTCTGAAGGACGGGACCGGCGGGCACCGGTTCGCCAAGACAAGCGTAAAGGGAGACGCCCATGCACGATATGCGCATTGTCATCGCCGGGGTCGCCGGCCGCGTTCTGTTCTGCGCGCTTGGGGCAGCGCTCGCAAGCGTCGGCGCACACGCGCAGCAGCCGGCTCCGCCGGCGTGGAAGCAGGGTCAGCCGGCCAGCATGGCGACCTCGGCACTGGCGCCGCACGCCGCCCCGCTCACCGTAACGCCGGTGGAGAAGATCCCCATCGACAAGCTGAAGGCGCCGGCCGGCTTCAAGGTCGAGATGTGGGCGCACGGCATGCCAGGCGCGCGCATGATGACCCGCGGCGACAAAGGCACGCTGTTCGTCGGCACGCGCGCCGCAGGCAAGGTCTACGCGGTCACCGACAAGGACGGCACGCGCACCCATAAGACGATCGCCGAGGGCCTTGTGCAACCCAACGGCCTGGCCTTCAAGGACGGCGCACTCTACGTCGTCACCGTCGACAAGGTGCTGCGCTACGACGGCATCGAGGACAAGCTCGACGCTCCGCAGGCCACGGACCTTACCGAGAAGTTCGGCCTTCCCCCGTCCACGCACCACAACTGGAAGTTCGCGAGGATCGGGCCGGACAACAAGATCTATTTCAACGTCGGCGCGCCCTGCAACATCTGCGAGGTCAATCCCGGCATGTACGCGCAAATCCGCCGCCACAATCTCGACGGCTCGGGCATGGAGATCGTCGCGCGCGGCGTGCGCAACTCGGTGGGCTTCGACTGGCATCCGGTAACCAAGGAGCTGTGGTTCACCGATCACGGCCGCGACTGGGCCGGCGACGACAGCCCGCAGGACGAGCTCAATCGCCTTCCGGCCGACTCGCTCGGCGCCAATTTCGGCTTCCCCTATTGCCACGCCAACGGCATCACGGATCCCGATATCAAGCGCCCGAATGCGTGCGCCGGCGTCATCCTGCCCGCCGCGCTGACCGGCCCGCACTCGGCTGGATGCGGCATGCGCTTCTATACCGGCAGCATGTTTCCCGCGGCCTACAAGAACCAGGCATTCATCGCCCGCCGCGGTTCCTGGAACCGCACCAAGAAGTTCGGCTTCGACGTGGTGGCGGTGAAGGTCAACGGCGGCCGCGCGACGCTGGCGCCGTTCCTGACCGGCTTCCTCGACCCGCAGACGGACACGTTCTGGGGGCGGCCGGTGGACGTCCAGGTCCAGCCTGACGGTTCGCTGCTGGTTTCCGACGAGCAGAACGGCGCCATCTACCGGGTGTCGCATGCCGGCCGGACGGCGGCACGCTAGGCGCAAATGGCCGAGCACGGCCGATCGCGGCGATTGCGGGCTGCCAGTCTGGCGATCGCCGCAGCCTTATCGGCGATCGCGGCCATCCAGCCGGCGGCCGCCCAATCGATGGCCGAACGGCTGCAGCAGTGCGGCACCTGCCATGGCGAGGACGGCAACTCCAAGATGGAGAAGACCCCCTCGCTCGCCGGCCAGCCGGAGCTGTTTCTCGCCAACCAGCTCATCCTCATGCGGGACAAGCTGCGCAAGTCGGAGATCATGGAGCCGTTCATCAAGGGCCTGAGCGATCCGGACGTCATTGCGCTGGCCGCACACTATGCCCGCCTGCCGCCCGCTCCCAGCCCCGAGCCGATCGATAGCGAGTTGGCGGCCCATGGCGAGAGCCTCGCACAGAAGCTTTTTTGCGCGTCATGCCATCTGCCGACTTACGCAGGGCGAGAACAGATGCCTCGCCTCGCCCCGCAACGCATCGATTACCTGATCGAAAGTCTCACGGCCTATCGGGATGGCCGGCGCTCCGGCATAGACACCAGCATGAACGCAGTGATGTACGGCACGACCGATCGCGACATTCGCGCGCTGGCCCACTATCTGGCGACCATCCGCTGAGGCGCCGCACCTCACCTGCAGCGCATCACGGTCAGCACGGTCCAGCCGCTGCGGCGGCTGCGACGCAGCAGGCGGAACCCCATGGCGCGGTAGACACCGGCAACCTCGCGCGCCTGGTGGTCGAGCAGGCCCGACAGCACGGCGACGCCGCCCGGCTCGAGCACGCCTCGCATCGGCGAGGCCAGATCGGCCAGCAGGCCTGGCAGCAGGTTGGCCAGGACCAGATCGAAGCCCGACGCCGCCCGCAGCCGTGGATGCGCAAAGCCGGCTGCGTCGAGCACCCGCACCCGCCCGCCGCAGCGGTTGAGCCGCGCGTTGGCGTCCGCGATGGCGGTGGCCACCGGGTCGTTGTCGGTGGCGAGCACGCGCGCATTGGGAAGAGCCCGCGCGGCGGCGATGGCGAGCACACCGGTTCCGCAACCGAGGTCGAGAATGCGACGGAAGCAGCGCTTCCGCGCCAGCCCGTCGATGGCTTCCAGGCACAGCGCCGTGGTGGCGTTGTGCCCGGTGCCGAATGCCTCGCCTGCCTCGATCTCGATTGCGGTGCGCCGGGCGGCCGCCCGCGTGCGGTCGTGTGCGCCGTGCACGACGAACCGGCCCGCGGTGATCGGTGGCAGGGCCGCCTGCGACAGCGCCACCCAGTTCTGGTCGGGCACCACCTCCAGTGTGCCGGCCCCGACGGCATGGCCAGCCGCCGTCAGCGCGTTCCGGATGGCCTCGACGGCCGGAGCCGCATCGTAGTAGGCCTCCATGGCGAATGCCGCGGGTGCCGCCTCGAACACGGTCACGGCCAGGGGTGCCGGGACCTCAGCCTCGCCGAGCGTGCGCGCGGCGTCCTCTCCGGCAGCCAGCGCGGCGACGTCGAAGCGAAGTTTGAAAAGCGGCATCGTTGGGTTGGAGCACGCCGGGCGCCTCTGTGCAAACGCGTCATGAACCATCAGCCATTGGCGGCGGGCTCAAGGCTTGGCGGGCTCCTCCTCCGTCTCCTCGACCGCCACATCCACCGTTATCCGGCCGGCTTTCTCGAAGACCAGCACCAGCTTGAAGGATTCATAGGCGTTGAGCCGCCTCTTCATGCCGCTCAGGAGCAGATGCGGGCCATTGCGTGCGAGCGCGGTGTCTGTGCCCGGCGCGATGAGGATCGCCGCGACGGGCTTGGGCACGCCTGCCCCGCCTTCGCCTCCACCTTCCAGCAGCTCCGTTTTCATCGCCGCCGCCGTTGAGGCGCCGATCAGACGTTCGGGCGCGCCGGACCGGTTCTTGATCTTCATGCATACGGCAACGGCAGCCCCGGCCGTCAGCGTGGCGGACGTCCAGGGGTGCACGATCTCGAGCCCCTTTCGCTTGTGGCTATGGGCCTCTGCCACTGACGGCGCGATCGCCACCGCCAGAAGCAATAGCATGCAGAGCAGTCGCATGACTTTAGAAGCGCACCGCCACGCCGCTGAGCAGCCGCCAGTCAGGTTCGGCCTGGATGCCGTACATGTCCCTGGCGATTGGAACACCGACGGAAGCGAAGGCCGACCAGTTGCCGTTGCTGACGCGCAGGCCCGGCGACAGGTAGATGACGTTGCCGCCGGAATTGGCGTCCTTGACGCCCCCTTCGACGGTATGGCCGTGCCACTCGCCGTTGATCTCGAGCACCAGATCGAGCGATGGTCCCGTCGATTGTTCCGCCTCCGCGTGACGCCGGCCATGGCTTGCGGGTCCGCCGTGGTACATGGGCGCGGGCAGCGCGCCGAGCGACATGCGTCCGGCGGGAGCGGCGAGGCTCGACACGACGCGGTATGAGACAGCGGCGTTGTAGAGAAAGCGATCGCCGAGATCGGTGTCGCGTGCTCCCTTCGTGACGAGCTGGTACAGCACGTTGGCATCGAACGACCATAGGCCTACGCGCTGCGTGGCCGCCAGGCCAATGAGGCCGTCCCAGGAGCCGCTGCCGGGCTGGAACTCGGCTTCGAAGCGCTCGCCGTCGGCATCATAGGCATTGGTCTTGCCGGTGGGCAGCTTCACTCCCACCAGCAGCGCGGCCTCGGTGCCTGTCGCCTTGTTGCCGAGAAAACGGTACTGGCCCAGCACGCTGGCGTCGCCGAGCCCGGCGGTATCGCCGCGCACATCGATGGTGTTGCCGGCCGGGCCGTGCGAGTGATGTCCCTCCCGGATGTCCTCGCGCATGAGCACCGGCAGGCGCACGCTGACGGTCAGATTGCGGGTCACGCCGTAGGCATAGACGAGCGTCGGCGCCAGGATTGCATCGAGGCTGTGCACGTGCACATGCTGCCCGGCGAAAGTTTCGAGCTGGGCGTCACTGAAGGGGCTGATCTTGACCATCTCGAAGAAGATGCCGGCGGCGCTGGCGCCCTGCTCGAGCGTCGATGCGGAGATGGTGGCGATGGGTCCGGCGCCGCCGGTGGAGGAGACTCCGGACGGGTGGTGAGCAAAGGCAGGTGTGGCTATGG
>DATFCC010000192.1:0-10354 GCA_035253505.1 Hyphomicrobiaceae bacterium | reverse complement strand
TCCCGCCGCCTCCTCGAGCGCCGCGGCGCCGGCGGCGGCCTCGATGCCGGTGCCCGCCAGACGCTCCTTGAGCTCGTGATAGCGCCCCTCATCTACGATGACGGCGAGCGCGGCGCGATGGCGCTTGGCGCACTCGGCCAGCGCGTCGACGTTGTCGCGGGCGGTCAGCGCCACGATCTCGAACATGTGCGGGTTGCGGCCGACCAGGTCGAGCGTGCTGGTGCCGACGGAGCCGGTGGCCCCCAGCACGCTGATGCGCTTGCGTGCGGGAACGCTGCCGGGAAGCGACGTGGTGGCCGTCACTGCCATCCGTCTTGCGCGTACTGCCGGCAAACCGGCCTCCTGACTTTCCGCGTCACGATCCGAGCAGGAGCGCGTGAGCGGGCGAATGGACATTGATGATGAAGCCGGCGAGACCGGCGGCGGTCGCCGCGGCCACGAGGCCGTCCACGCGATCCATCACGCCGCCGTGGCCGGGGATGAGCGCGCTCGTGTCCTTGGCGCCGAAGCGGCGCTTGATCGCCGACTCGGCGAGGTCGCCGGCCTGGGCCACGACGGACAGCACCGCGCCCGCCAGCGCCAGCCACAGCAGGGATGCGTTCGGCACCGCGAACCAGAACAGAATGCCTACCACCGCGCTGGCAATGAGCGAGCCGATGGCCCCCGACCACGTCTTGTTCGGGGAAACGCGCGGCCACAGCTTCGGCCCGCCCATCAGGCGGCCGGCGAGAAAGCCCGCCGTGTCCGAGGCAACGACGACGAGGATCAAGAAGGCGACGGCCAGGATGCCGAGCCGGGCATCCGACCGCAACCAGATGAGGGCAATGGCGGGAAGGCCCGCATAGAGGACACCGAGGCCTGCCAGCATGCTGTTCCGGCCGAGGCTGAGCAGCGTGGCGAGGATGGCGCCGATGGGCAGCGTCAAGAGGCCGAGCCCGACATAACCCGCACCCGCCAGGATGGCGGCGCCCGCCGCGGCGGCGACGTGCACCACGATCACCAGGGCGGCTTCATTGCCGTGCACCAGCCGCGCCCACTCCCAGCTCAGCAGCATTGCAACGGCCACCACCAGCACCGCGAACGGGGTGGCTCCCGAGAACAGGCAGATCGCGGCCAGCGCGGCGATCAGAACGCCGGACACCACCCGCGGCAGGAAATCGCCACCGAGACGCGCCAGCGCACTGCCAGGCTCGGCAGGAGCGTCGTGGGCGTCGTCGTCAAGGCTCATGCGCGCGTTCGCCTCTCTTGCCGTACGCTCAAACGGTCGATTGCACGGCCACACCGCCAAAACGGCGGTTGCGGCGGCGAAACTCGTCAATGGCCTGTTCGAAATGCTCGCGACCGAAGTCGGGCCAGAATGCATCGAGGAACACGAATTCGGTATAGGCGGACTGCCACAGGAGGAAGTTCGACAGCCGCAGCTCACCGCTGGTGCGGATGAGAAGGTCGGGGTCGGGCAGACCGTGGGTATCGAGCGCCGCCGCCAGCGCCTCGGGCGTGATGTCCTGCGGGGCCATGGCGCCCTCCGCGACGCGCTCGGCCAGCCGGCGGGCAGCGCGCGCGATCTCGGCACGCGAGCCGTAGTTGAAGGCGATCTGCAGGTTGAGCGCCGCGTTGAGGGTGGTGAGGGCGACCGCCTCGTCGATCAGCGACAGCAGGTCGGGCGCGACGCGGTCGCGCTCGCCGATCACGGAGATGCGCACGCCGTTGCTGTGCAGGTCGGCGAGGTCGCGCCGGATGAAGCGGCGCATCAGACCCATCAGGTCGTCGATCTCTTGCGCGGGACGGGCCCAATTCTCCGACGAGAAGCTGTAGATGGTCAGGTACTGCACGCCGAGCTCCATGGCGGCACGCACCGTCCGGCGCACGGCCTCCACGCCCATGCGGTGGCCGGCGGAGCGGGGGAGCCCGCGCTGCTCCGCCCAGCGGCCGTTGCCGTCCATGATGATCGCCACATGGCGCGGCACAGGCGCGCTCTCGCGCCATTCCGGCGATTGGTTGTGCTTGTTCATGAAGCGAGGAAGGTTCGGCGACGCCGGCCGGCGGCCCGAAGGGCACGCGGTCGCGGCCAAAGGCCGGGCCCGCGCCCGGCCAGCGTGCAGGACGCGCTCATACCTGCTTGATCTCGGTTTCCTTGGCGGCGAGCGTCTGGTCGATCTCCTTGATCAGGCGGTCGGTCAGCTCCTGCACCTTGCCGGAGTTCTTATGGTGATCGTCCTCACTCATCTGACCGTCCTTGTCGAGCTTCTTGAGCAGCTCCATGCCGTCGCGGCGGACGTTGCGCACGGCTACGCGGGCGTGCTCGGCATACTTGTGGGCGACCTTCACCAGCTCCTGCCGCCGCTCCGCGTTGAGGGCGGGAATGGGCAGGCGGATCAGGGCGCCTTCGGTGATGGGATTGAGCCCAAGGTTCGCCTCGCGGATGGCCTTCTCGACGGCCGTCACCTGGCCGCGGTCCCAGACCTGGACCGAGATGGTGCGCGCGTCCGGCGTCGAAACGGTGGCCACCTGGTTGATCGGCATCCGCGCGCCGTAGACATTGACCACGATGGGGTCGAGCAGGTGCGCGCTGGCCCGCCCGGTGCGCAAGCCGCCCAATTCCTTCTTGAGCGTTTCGATGGCACCACGCATGCGGCGCTCGAGTTCCTTCTCGTCGTACTTGGCGGCGGCCATGATACGTCTCCTCCGATCCGCAAGCGCCTCGAATACTTCGACAAATCCAATGTAACGAAGCCCGCCGCAACCGGCGCGGCGGTCCTGCGCGCGGCCGTCCGGCCTAGCCCGAAATCACTGTGGCCGAGGCCTCTCCGCGCAGCACCTTCAGGAGGTTACCGTGTTCCTCGATGGAAAACACAATTACCGGAAGTTTATTGTCGCGAGCAAGGGCAATGGCGGCCCCGTCCATGACCTTCAGGTCTCGCGCCAGCACTTCCGAATAGGTCAGGGCGTCGTAGCGCACGGCATCGCTGACCTTCTTGGGATCGGCCGAGTACACCCCGTCGACCTGCGTCGCCTTGGCCAGAGCGTCGCAGTTCATCTCCACTGCCCGCAACGCGGCCGTCGTGTCGGTGGTGAAGAAGGGGTTGCCGGTGCCGGCGGCGAAGATCACCGCCCGCTTGCTTTCCAGGTGGTGCAGGGCCTTCGAGCGCACAAACGACTCGCAGATGGTCGGCATCGGGATGGCCGACAGCACGCGCGCCGGCACGCCGATCTGCTCCAGCGCATTGTGCAACGCCAGACAGTTCATGACCGTGGCGAGCATTCCCATGTAGTCGGCGGTGGCCCGGTCCATGCCCTTGGCGGCGCCGGCGAGTCCGCGGAAGATGTTGCCGCCGCCGACCACGATGGCGATCTCGGCGCCGGCGGCCATGGCGTCGCGGATCTCGCCCGAGAGGCGCTGCACCACCGGCACGTCGATGCCGTAGGCGGCTTTGCCCATCAGCGCCTCGCCGGACAGCTTCAGCAGCAGACGCGGGTAGCGCAGGGAGGTGGAGCGGCTCATCATCTGTAGGCCTTAGGTACGATAGCGCGCCGCCGCCCGTGCCGCGGACGCTCGGGTCTGCATTGGGCGGCAGAGTAGCCCGTGCCGGTTCGGCGGCAACTGGCCACTTGCACCCACGGCCACCGGCCGACGATAGAGCGATTCGAGGTGCCGCCGGCCGGCCCGCGCGCGGCCATTCACCGCTTGCCGGCTGCCTTGGCCACCTCGGCGGCGAAGTCCTCGTCCTTCTTGTCTATCCCCTCGCCCAGACCGAAGCGTGCGAAGCCGGCGACCTTGACGGGGGCGCCGACTGTCTTCTCCGCCGCCTTCAGGGTCTGCTCGACGGTGGCCTTGCCGTCACCGCCCGCGCCCAGGAAGGTCTGCTGCAGCAGCACCACCTGCTGGTAGAACTCCTTGCGCAGGCGACCCTCGACCATCTTGGCGATGATGTCGGCAGGCTTGCCGGAGGCCGCCGCCTGCTCGGTGTAGATCGCGCGCTCGTGCTCGATCAGCTTGGGGTCGAGCTCGGCGGCCGTGACTGCGGCAGGCTGGGCGGCGGCAATGTGCATGGCGAGCTGGCGGCCGAACGCGGCGAGCGCGGCCTTGTCGCCCTTGCTCTCGAGCGCCACCAGCACGCCGATCTTGCCGAGGCCGTCGGCGACCTTGTTGTGCACGTAATCGGCGACGTGGCCTTCACTGACCGACAGGGCCGCCGTGCGCCGCACGCTCATGTTCTCGCCGATGGTGGCAACCATCTCCTTGACGTGCTGCTCGACGGTCTGGGACTTGCCGGGGTATGCCGCACCAAGCAGCTTTTTCAGGTCACCGCCGGCCGCTCCGGCGAGGCCGGTGATGGTCCGCACCATGCCCTGGAACTGCTCGTTGCGCGCAACGAAATCCGTTTCCGAGTTGACCTCCACCATCGCTCCCGCCCCATCCTTTGCAGAGACACCGATGAGGCCCTCGGCGGCGGTGCGGCCGGCCTTCTTGGCAGCGCTGGACAAGCCCTTCTTGCGCAGCCAGTCGACTGCGGCCTCGATGTCGCCGCTGGTCTCGGTGAGCGCCGTCTTGCAGTCCATCATGCCGGCGCCGGTCTTGTCGCGCAGCTCTTTCACCAGGCTGGCCGTTATCGCGGTCATCGCATCATCCTTACGTGTTAGGTGCGTCGGGTGATCGTGAGATGGTGAGATCGAGAGATCGCGAGTGGGAAGTGGGCGGGAGTGGGATCGCGCTAGGGGGCGGGCAATACGCGCGAGGGCTTTTCCCCATCGCCCCGCCGAGAGCCCGATCTCACCACCTCACCATCTCACCACTCTCACGCTGCCTGCCCCTCGACCAGCTGCTTGGCGGCGGCAACCCAGTTGTCGCGCGCGATGCGCCCCTTGAGGTTCAAGGTGCGGTCGAGCGCTTCCATGCTCTCCGGGTCGAGGTCGGCGATCTGCCAGAAATGGTAGACGCCGATGTCGTTCAGCCGCTGCTCCAGCCTCGGGTTCACGGAGGGGAGCCTTTTCAGGTCGTCGGCCTCGCCGCGCGGTGCATCGATGCCCTTGAACACGGCGGCCTCCGCGGCAGCGGGCAACTCCTCGGCCGGCGGCTTCTCGGCAGCGCCGATATCGACCCCGCCCTGGGCCTGGCCGCGCTCGATTCCGTCGATGGCGGCGCGCGCGACGAGATCGCAATAGAGCGTGATGGCGCGGCCTGCGTCATCGTTGCCGGGAATGACGAAGTCGATGCCGTCGGGATCGCAGTTGGTGTCGACGATGGCCACGATCGGAATGCCGAGCTTCTTGGCCTCGGCGATGGCGATCTGCTCCTTGTTGGTGTCGATCACGAACAGCAGGTCGGGCAGCCCGCCCATCTCCTTGATGCCGCCGAGCGACTTGTTGAGGCTGTCGCGGTCGCGGGTGAGCTGCAGCACCTCCTTCTTGGTGCGGCCCCTGGTATCGCCGCTCAGAAGCTCGTCGAGCTGCTTGAGGCGGCGGATGGACTGGGAGATGGTCTTCCAGTTGGTCAGGGTGCCGCCGAGCCAGCGATGGTTGATGAAATATTGCGCCGAGCGCTTGGCCGCATCGGCGATGCCCTCGGATGCCTGCCGCTTGGTGCCGACGAACAGGACGCGGCCGCCGCCGGCCACCACGTCGCTGATCTTGACCAGCGCCTGGTGCAGCAGCGGCACCGTTTGCGCCAGGTCGACGATATGGATGTTGTTGCGGGAGCCGAAGATGAAGGGCGCCATCTTCGGGTTCCAGCGGTGGCTCTGGTGGCCGAAGTGGCAGCCGGCCTCGAGCAATTGACGCATGTTGAAGGCGGGAAGCGCCATGGATCTGTCCTTTTCCGGTTGAGCCTCCGCGCGACCCGAAAGAAGGCGGCCCCCGAGGGGCCCGCCCACCGGAGCGCGGAACGGGGCTTTCGGTCCGTCCTGCGCAGGTCCCGCGTGTGGGATGGGCGCTGTTTATAGACTGCGAGGCGGATTTACAAGGGGTTGGCCCGTCGGACCGAGAGCGCGGCCCGTGCGATCAACCGGCCGGCGCCAACTGCCGCAGCGCCTGGGCGGTCGCCGCGTCGGCCGGGAAGAAGGCTTCCAACGCCAGCTCGGACAGGGTGATGTCGAGCGGTGTCCCGAACACGGTCGTCGTGCTGAAGAACGACAGGGTGCCCTGGCCCGTCGCAAACTGCACGGGCACCATCACCCCGGCCATCTCGGAGACGGGGGCGCGGCTTGCGGGCCCGCGCGGCGACACCGGGTAGGCTGCAAGCTCGCGCAGCAGGTCGGCGAGCACCGGATCGGCGGACACTTCCACCTGGCGCCGCAGCCGGTGCAGCAGATGGGCTCGCCACTCGGGCAGGTTGACGATGCGAGGCGCCAACCCATCGGGATGAAGACTTAGGCGCAGCACATTGACCGGCGGCTGCAGGAGTGCCGCGTCTGCACCGGCAACCATCGGCGCCACCGCGCGGTTGGAGGCGACCATCGTCCAATGGCGGTCGACGGCCAGTGCCGGATAGGGCTCGTGCCCCGCCAGAACCAGGTCCACGGCCTTGCGCGCCGCCTGCAGCGCAGGGTGCTGCAACGCGCGCTCGACGAACACCGGCGCGAAACCGGCCGCCACCAGCAGCACGTTGCGGTCGCGCAAGGGCACCTCGAGCTGCTCGGCCAGATGCAGCACCATGTCGCGCGAGGGCTGGGCGCGTCCCGTCTCGAGGAAGCTGAGGTGGCGGGTGGAGATCTCCGCCTCCGAAGCGAGGTCGAGTTGGCTCATGCGCCGGCGCTGGCGCCATTCGCGCAAGAGATCGCCGACGGGCTGTGCTGTCGCCATCATGTCGCAGACCTTACCACGAGCGGCGCCGCCTCTCCCATTACCCGTCAGGTAAAGGATTGTTGCGGCCGATCCTCAGCCCCTGGACTAGGATGCCCGGGCGGGCATTCGAGGAAGATCGCATGGGCATGGTCGACGGCAAGGTCGGGATCATCACCGGCGCCACCAGCGGGATCGGCGCGCGCACGGTGGAGCTGTTCGTCGAGGAAGGCGCACGCGTCGTCTTCACCGGGCGGCGCAGGCACGAGGGCGAGGCGCTGGCGCGGCGCCTCGGCGCCAACGCGCGCTTCGTTGCCGCCGATGCCACGCTCGAGGATGACTGGAAGCGCGTGCTGGCCGCGACCGCGCAAGCGTTCGGCCCCCGCCTCGACTACCTCTTCAACAACGCCGGCGGGCCGGGGCCGACCGGAAGCATAGCCTCGGTCTCCGTCGAGAGCTTCGACCAGGCCATGGCCCTCCTGGTCCGCTCGGTGATGCTCGGCATGAAGCACACCGCGCCGGTCATGATGGCGCAGCGCTCGGGCAGCATCATCAACAACGGCTCGGTGGCGGCGCATCAGGCGGGATACTCCTCGTCGATGGTCTACGGCGCGGCCAAGGCGGCGGTGAACCACCTGACGCGTTGCGTGGCCATGGAGCTCGGCGAATACGGCGTGCGCGTCAATTCCGTGTCGCCGGGCGCCATCACCACCGGCATCCTCGCCAAGGCGCTTGGCCTCGAGACGGCCAAGGCCGATGCCGCCACCGACACGCTGGCGACATTCTACGCCAAGGCGCAGCCGATCCCGCGTGCCGGCATGCCCGACGACATCGCGCAATGCGTGCTGTGGCTCGCCTCGGACCGTGCGACCTTCGTCAACGCCATCGATATCATCGTGGACGGCGGCCAGATCGGCGGCCGGAATTTTTCGCAGCACCACGCGGGCCTCGCGCAGGTGAAGTCCGCGCTCGGCCTTTGATGCGGAGGGCAACGAAGGAAACATGCCGTTCCCCAAGACACCGGCCCTGGCCACGGATTGCGTCGTGGTCGACGCCGACGACCGCCTGCTGCTGATCCGCCGCGGCCATCCGCCCTTCAAGGGCAAGTATGCGCTGCCCGGTGGCTTCGTCGACGTCGGCGAGTCGGTCGAGGACGCGTGCCGCCGCGAGCTGCGGGAGGAGACCGGCGTCAAGGCGGGGCGGCTGGAGCTCATCGGCGTCTACTCCGACCCGCGGCGCGATCCGCGCGGCCACACGTGCTCGGTGGCCTACCTGGCGCGCGTCGGCAGGGCCGCGGCCAAGGCCGGCGACGACGCCGCCGCGGTCGAGTGGGTGAAGATTGCCTCCAGGCCGGACCTCGCGTTCGACCACGCACGCATCTTGGCCGACGCCCGTCGCCTGCTGCGCCCGGGCAGGACGCGTTCCGGCAGATAGCCGGCCTTCATCCGCGCCGGCGCCGGGTGTCGCCAGCTTGGCTCCCCGCGAGCTGCAGCGTAGCGTAGGGTGCAAGGTGGGTTCTTGATCCAGGTGGAGACGAGCATGGCGGACTTCGATGGCAAGGTGATCCTGATCACGGGCGGCGGCACCGGCCTTGGCGCAGCCATTGCCATCGGTGCGGCCAAGCGCGGCGCCAAGGCCCTCATCCTCAACTACTCCAAGAGCCGCAAAGAAGCCGAGGCGACCGCCAAGGCCGTAGAGGCGGCCGGCGCACAGGCGGAGCTGGTGCAAGGCGACGTCGCCGAGGACGCCGATTGCCGCAAGATCGCCGCCGCGGCGGCCCCGTTCGGCAAGCTCGATGTGCTTGTCAACAATGCCGGCACGACCAAGCACGTGCCCAAGCACGCCGATCTCGACGGCCTCTCCAAGGAGGACTTCCTGCGCATCTACGCCACCAACACGGTGGCGCCGTTCCAGATGATCCGCGCCTGCCGCAGCCTGCTCGAGGCGTCGGGGCTCGGCAGCGTGCTGATGACCTCCTCCATCGCCGGCGTGACGGGCGGGGGCTCGTCGGTGGCGTATGCCGCCTCCAAGGGCGCGCTCAACACCATGACCTTGTCGCTGGCGCGCGCCCTGGCGCCCAAGATCCGCGTCAATGCCATCTGCCCGGGCTTCATCGACACGCGCTGGTTCAGCGACGCCTACGACAAGGAGACGGCCCAGCGCCTGCGCGACAACGTGCGCAACTCGGTGCCCCTGCAGGTGGTGTCGAACGCCGAGGACATTGCCGACGCGGCACTGTTCCTGATCTCCGACGCCGCCCGCCGCATCACCGGCGAGACGCTGCTGACCGACGCCGGCGCGCATCTCGGCTCCGCGCCGCTGCGGGCGCGGTAGGGTTCTCGAGCTCACGCACTGTCATCCCGGAATTTCGCGGCAGCGAAATATCCGGGACCCAGCGGCGACAAATCGGGTCGCGTAGCCACATTGGTTCCTGGGTCCCGGCTCTCGCGCTTTGCGCTCGGCCGGGATGACAGCAGAGGCAAAGCGAGCGCCGCCGCTTCATTACCTGGCGCGTAATTGGCTTCATGCTGCTCTGACGCGATCCTGTGTGCACGGCGCGCGGCAAAACGCCGGCCGCTGCAAACAGAGGAGAGAAGAGATGAGCAAGCTCAACGAACTCGCCGACCGCTACATCGCCATGTGGAACGAGACCGATGCCGCCCGCCGGCGCGACCTCATCGCGGCGGTCTGGACGCCGGACGGCACCTACGCCGATCCCGTGGTGCAGGGTGACGGCCACGCCGGCATCGACGCCATGGTCAAGGCGGTGCAGGAGCGCTTCCCCGGGCATCGCTTCGCGCGGACGAGCGACGTCGATGCCCATCATGACCGCATCCGCTTCCGCTGGACGCTCGCGCCCGCTCATGGCGCCGCGATCGTGGAGGGCGTCGACTTCGGCACGGTGGCCGGAGAGCGGCTGCAGTCCATCACCGGTTTCTTCGACAAGGTCCCGGCTGCGAGCCAGGCCTGAACACACGCCGCCCGATTGCACCCACACCAAGGAGACCTCCCATGCTCAACACCCGCTCCCCATCGTTCCTGCGCAACGTGCTGCTGCTCGATGCCGCCGCCAGCGGCGCCACGGCTCTGCTTCTGATCGCCGGCGCCGGCCTGCTCGACCAACTGCTCGGTCTGCCGGTGCCGCTGCTGCGGGAGGCTGGCCTGATCCTCGTGCCCTACGTGGCCTTCGTCGCCTGGGTCGGCACGCGCGAAACGATCTCGCGCGGTGCGGTATGGGCGATCGTTGCGGCCAACGCCCTCTGGGCCCTTGCCAGCGCCGGTCTGCTCGTGAGTGGCCTGGTGGCGCCGACCGCGCTCGGCTACGCGTTCGTCATTGCGCAGGCGGTTGTCGTGGCGCTGCTGGGCGAGCTGCAGTACGTCGGTCTGAGGCGCAACGGCACGGTCGCGGCGTAGCGCGGCTCCCTCTCCCCACTCTTCCGTGGGGAGAGGGAGACCCTAGACTAGGGCCGGAAGCGCGACAGGTAGTAGGCGAGGTCGCCGAGCGCGGTGTCGTCGAGGCCGCGCACCGCTTCGGCCATCGCCGCCTGGGTGCCGATGCGCGTGCCGGCCTGGTACT